>JANLPM010000253.1:0-2591 GCA_031367265.1 Actinomycetes bacterium | reverse complement strand
GTAACGATGCTTGAAAAATTTGTGGACTACCATCTGAAAACAACGCGAACAGTCCTCGATGCTGAAATTCGTTTCGATATCAAACTCGGACGTGCTCGGATTCGCGGAAGTGTTGATCGTCTTGAGGTTGAAGCCGATGGTAGTCTCTTTATTATCGATTTTAAAACAGGCGGAACGGCAATTAGTGTTAAAGATGCCAAGAAAAATTTGCAGTTAGCTAGTTATCAAGTAGGAATTTTCGAAGGAGGGTTCACTCATGGTGCGATTAGCGCCGGCGCCGAACTTGTCTACTTAGGCACGAGCTCTGTCTCTGCAACATTGCGAGCTCAACATGAAATAGATGTTGAGGAGGTTAAGTCACAATTAATTGAAATCGGCGAAGGAATGGCGGCGGCTACCTTCTTTGCCACTATTAATAAGCGCTGTAAAGGCTGTCCAGTGCGCACATCCTGCCCCGTTCAAAGCGATGGTCGGACGGTAATTTCATGGCTCTAAATTTTCAATACTCACCTGAAGAAATCATCGCCAAACTGCAGGCACACCCTAAATTTGGTCAAACAATAGCCCCCATTACTAGATATCAATCGGCGATTATTTCTAGCGAACTCGAACCCTGTGTCGTTATCGCAGGTGCGGGTTCGGGCAAGACCGAGACGATGAGTAATCGTGTTTTGTACTTAGTTGCAAATGGGGTAGTTACTCCCGATCAAATATTAGGTTTAACTTTTACGCGCAAAGCAGCCGGCGAGCTTTCAATACGAGTGCGCCAGCGATTACGCCAACTTGCATCACTTCCTGAGTTCAGACATATTACGTCAACCGCAACGTCAGTCACCACTTATCACTCGTACGCCGGCAAATTACTGAGTGAACATGCCATTCGTTATGGAATTGATGCTGATGCCGAACCTATGGGTGAAGCAGCGATTTGGCAGATCGCATCCGACATTGTGCGCAACTGGAGCGATGATTCCTATCGTAACCAAAGTGCGGTCAGCACTGTTATCAAAGATTTATTAGGGCTTTCAAAATTAATGCTGGAACACCAAGTAAAAGCCGCTGATATCGAAGCCATAGGTAATGAAATTGTCGCTGCTCTAGCCCCATTAGCTGGTGCACGCAACGATGAGGTTCGGGCCGTCGAGCGGGCAATGCTCCAACGTAATTCGCTACTTCCTATGGTCGAAGCATTTATGCAACGCCGCAAAACCGCAGGTGAGTTTTCCTTCGATGATCAAATGTCGTTAGCCGCCGATATCGCGCAAAACTTTGGTGATGTAGGTGTGTTAGAGCGCAGTAAATATAAAGTTGTTTTACTTGACGAATATCAAGATACTTCGCAATCTCAGGTACGCATGTTGTCATCACTTTATGGCAATTTAGTTAGCGCCACCGGACATCCGGTTATGGCAGTGGGAGACCCATCGCAGGCTATTTATACTTGGCGCGGAGCATCAGCGGGCACAATGGCTTCATTCGCGCATTATTTTCCAAAGTTAGAGACACAAAAGGGATCAACACAATTTACCTTGCCCACAACTTTTCGCAACGATGTCATGATTTTGGCCGCGGCGAATCGCATTAGCGAGGAAATAAAATTGGTGGGCGGTCAACAAGTCGTGGCGCTAGAGGCGAGACAACATGCTGGCACAGGCGAAATCGCTTATGGAATCTTTGAAACTATCGATGCGGAAGCGCTCGCAGTTGCTGAATATTTAAAAGAACACTGGAATCCAACGTCAGGCAAAAGCGCCGCAGTATTAGTACGAAAACGCGCGCAGATCACGGCGATTGAAAGCGCATTGCGCGATTTGGGCCTTCCCGTTGAGGTTATTGGAATTGGTGGATTAATTCACGTTCCTGAAGTTGCCGACGTGGTATCGATACTCAAAATTATTACTAATCCCGATGCGGGATCCTCCTTGATGCGACATTTAACGGGACCCCGAATTAACTTAGGTCCTCGCGATATTGCTGCCCTTGGTGCTTATAGTCGAGAACGCGCAAAGGCCCTGCATGCAGATTCTAAAACTTTTATTAAGAAAATTGCCGCTGGCAATCCAGATCAATTAGAGGCCGATGATCAATTTGCAGGTTCAATTATTGATGCGCTCGATGAAATCCTGAGCGCCGATAAAAGCGGCTTTAGCGAAGTTGGTTACCAGCGTCTCGTGCGCTTTTCGGTAGATTTACGGCGTTTACGCGCACGCTCAGGTGGCCAAATCAGCGACCTCATTACCGACATTGAAAGCTATCAAAATTTAGAGAGTGAGATAACTCTGCGCGATGGTTCGCAAACTGGTCGCAGACACTTAGATCGCTTCTTAGATGAAGCGGCAAAGTTTGAAAGAAGTGGAGGAACGATAACTGCCTTTTTAGACTGGTTAGATGTTGCCGCCGATACCGAGGGAGGGTTAAAAGCCGGAGCCCCTGAAATTCGCAGTGATGTGGTGCAGATTTTGACGATACATATGGCGAAGGGCGCAGAATGGGATGTTATTGCGGTTCCAGGTTTAGCCGATGGTACGTTTCCGGGAAATAATTCGAGCGATCCCGATAATTGGCTAAAAAATGAAAAGCACATTCCATTT
>JANLPM010000248.1:0-4911 GCA_031367265.1 Actinomycetes bacterium | reverse complement strand
CTAACGCATCAATTGCAGGGCCACCCGGAAAGCCGAGTTTCATAACACGTGCAATTTTATCAAAGGCCTCTCCTGCGGCATCATCCATAGTTGCACCGAGTTTTACAATCGAATCAGTAATGTCATTGACTTGAAGTAACGATGAATGCCCTCCACTGACTAGCAGTGCGATTGTTGGCTCGATTGGCGCGGCATGCGTTAAGAAATCTACACTTATGTGAGCGGCTAAATGATTGAGCGCAAAGATTGGTTTATCTAATCCGAGCGCTAACCCTGTTGCCGCTCCAACTCCCACTAAAAGTGCGCCAACTAAACCAGGACCGGCAGTAACTGCAATAGCATCGACATCGCTAAGAGAAATATTGGCATCTTTTATTGCCTGCATAATTGTTGGTTGCATCGCTTCAAGATGTGCGCGACTTGCAATCTCTGGAACAACACCACCAAAACGTGCATGCTCCTCGACGCTCGAGGCAATCACATTTGCCAACAAAGTTCGGCCACGAACAATACCGACCGCCGTTTCATCACACGAAGTTTCGATTCCTAAGACAATTGGCGCACTCATGTTAAATCTTTCCGCATCACTAACGCATCCAGGCCACTGCCAAAATAATCTTTTCGAATATTTAGCTTCACATAACCAAGGGATTCATATAAGGAAATCGCTTCCAGGTTATCAATCTTTACTTCTAACAGCATCGCGGTTGAGCCTTGCTTTTTTGCCCACTTGGTGATGAGGGCCATAAGTGCTCTAGCGATTCCTTGGCTGCGATGCTCTGGAACAACGCCTACTGTCAAAATATCAGCAGCGGTTCCCCCTGGTGCAAAAACACCTGCATATCCAATTATGTTTTGTGCATCATCAAGGGCAACAATGAAATGTCGGGTTGGAGCAGATATCTCCTGCCTGTATTGGCCAGTTGACCAAGGTGAGTAGGGGAACAATTGTTTATCCAGCGAAACCATAACGGGAATATCTAGCGCGTTGGCACTGCGATATGTAACTCCATTTTCAATCATGGTTAGCGATCCGCCGTTGCAACTGCATCAGGATGACGCAAATAAATTGGTTCCATGATATTTCCTTTGAGTGAGGTCATTGCTAGCAAATCAGGAAATAGATCGCTATAAATTTCAGCGCCCTTTACTGCGGCTGGAAAATTAACTGCAGGTTCACCCACCCGAACTCCGTCAATATAGCGAGCCCAATAGACCTCTTTGCGGCGAGCATCAACGGTAACGATGAAATCCTTTGATTCAACCGAAGTGGCAATAGCATCTAAAGAAGATACTCCTCGTAATGGAATTCCTCTGGCGAAGGCAAAACTGCGTGCGAATGCAATTCCGATACGCAAGCCCGTAAATGGCCCGGGACCCATCCCAACTACTACCTCATCGATTACGCGCCCACTAACTCCTTCTAGAACTAACGACGGCAGTGCTGGGCCATGGGCAGTCGCGCCATCACGGTACCCGTTCCACAGTAAGACTCCATTCTCAACCAGGCCAACACATGTTCGTGAGGTAGCCGTATCAATTGCTAAAGTGAGTGTCATAAAGAAAATCCTGCCCAACGTGAACCAATACATGTAATTTCTACTTTTCGAATCTCATCACTTCTGTCAATAAAAATCTCTAAGCGATCTTCATTCAAGCGCGCAGATTCTGGACCGCCCCATTCAATAACCGTCACGCAGTTTTCAATATCTAAATCTAAGTCATCGATATAGAGATTGGGATTATCGGTATCTAATAGGCGATAGGCATCGACATGAATCATAGACAGGCCTGCTTTATGCATTCGTGCGATGACAAATGTTGGCGAAGTAATATCGGTAATTCCAAGTCCACTGCCTATCCCTTGTGCCAAAACTGTTTTCCCTGCACCCAGAGCTCCATTGACTAAAATTAAATCGCCGCGTTTTAACTGTGCCGATAGTCTTACACCCAGATTAAACATCGCATCTGCACTCTCGATGGTAATCATAAGAGATAAAGAGTAAAGGAAAATGGGGGCCGCGCTTTGCGCGAGACCCCCATCATTTCCCTCGAATTAATTAACTTACTGGTTGTAGTACTTAAGTAATGGTGCGTGGAACAGTCGATCGATAACAAGGTTGCCAGCCTTACGACCCGCAGTAACAATCGCCCCACCTGCTGGCAACTTGCCAGTTTGACTGGCGCTTACCAAGGACTTCGCAACTAGTACGAGCTGTGAAATGGTGAAGTTACAGTGATTAGTTCCGGTGGCGGCAGGCGTCGTTGTGATAGGTGAACCTGCGTCGGTAAAGGTTGTATAACCCTTACTTGGTGTCATATTCCAAAGCATCAGTAATTTGTTAACTGGTGGAACATAGCTTTTAGTGGTCTTATAAGCTGCGAATGCCGCGAGTTTGTCATTAGCAAACTGTTCGGCGTATGCATCGACGATGCGTTGTGATGCACCCGCTGGCGTAACTGGATCTGCAACGCCGGTCATCAAGATCGTAGGAACATTAATCTTTCCGGTATTGCTATGCAGTGCGTTTAACTTTGCAATCGCAGCGGCATTTCCAACGGCGCGTAGTGCACCTGGATTTGCAGATGAGAGAGCGCCAAGAAGTGCATCGATAACTGTGTTGCCGGATAATGCAGCGTTGAAGATAACACGCTCATTCTCAATTCTGGCGGCGTAATCCGTCTTTGTATTATCGAAAGTGGCGCCACCAGCTTGAAGTTCCAGATCTTGGGTTACAAGAACGGCCAAAATCGCAGCCGATGTTCCGTTTTCAAGGATGGCAAGTGCTGGACTTAACGCAAGCGGGAAAGTCAGTTTGAGTGCACCTGTAGGTCCACTTACTGAATCGAAGTGCGCTGACTGTGTTGGAATTCCCGACATCAATCCGAGTAAGAGCAGCGCACTGCGTGGTGGAACTCCACCTGCAGCAAGGGCTTTACCGGTTGCCGATGAAGTATCTGGCCATGCATTTGTGGAAAGCGATGCCTGCAACTTGCCCATAACCGTGAAAATCTTCACGATATCGGTAACCGCTTCGCCATTTCCTGCCGCCCCTGCCGAGTAGTTTCCGCCTTTAATCGTTGGATCAAAGAGAGTTTTTAAGCCCCATAAGAAATCCCCAGCCATCGAGAGTTCGGCCGCGACATTGTCAGCCATACACATTGGAGCTGCGGCAGAAATCAGGTTTGGATACTTCTCCGCTAAACCTTGAGTAATAAAGCCACCCAGGGATGATCCCCAAGCTACAACTTTCTTTGTCTTTGGGTACTGTGCTTTGAATAATCCAATTAACTCAACGTTTGTCTTTATCGCCGAATCTGCATTCCATCCTTGGCGAGCAAAACCGGAGCCAATAACGGCAACGCCTTGACTAAATAGATACTGAGCAACTGCGGCATTCCCACCTGGAACTGGCTCAGGAGTATCGTAAACTTTATATCCACCAATCAAGGGAATTCCAACTGGAATATCGATGTTGTAGCGGTATCCATGTGAATACAAAGCAACGGTTCCATTGAAATTAGCCGGAACCAGCATTGAGTATGGAGCTCCATCGGAAGTCACACCGGCACATGATTCAATCGGAGATTTACCATCACATGCAGGTGCGGCGTTAGCAACAACTGGAATCGAAACAATGATTCCAGTTGCAAGGGCGGTCGCACTCAATAGTGCGTAGATTCGCGTTTTAGCTGAGGTAGGTCTCATTAGTTTGGTAATCCCTTCGCTGGCATCGCTGGTCGCTTGTAGTTTGATTTAACAACTGCGCCAGATCCTGAATCAGTTGTATAGGTGGTGTACGTGCCACCGAGAGGAAGTAAATCTCCCGTCGGTGAGTACTTACCGACCCAATAACCGGTCAAACCAACATGGCTAGAACTTGAATAGCCAACAGGTACAAGTGCCGAGTTAGCCAATGTGGTGCCTTTAGTGTTGAGTACGGCCATCAATGATTTACGTGTTGGATTTTGACCCGCGGCTTTGAGAGCTTGCGCAGTCATAAATGCAGTGTTCATTCCAAGTAAAACATTGAGGTCAAAGGCCGATCCTGGAACAGCCTTGGCATAAATATCAGAGAAGAGTTTGATGTACTCATCATTGAGATCTGTCGTTGCGGGAACTGGTGAAAAACCGATTGCATTGTAAAGAACACCAGCTGGTACACCCGTGAGTTTAATTGTTGTGGCATCGCCACCGACTGAACCGAGCATCCACTGCGGTGCATACTTTAATACCGCGGCAGTTCCGAGCATTGCAGAGGTTGCACTTGAGACACCAAAGAGAATGACCACATCGGCTTCTGCAGCTTTGAACTTCGTAATCCAACCAGCGGCAGCTGCAGCACCTTGTGAGCCCGACGCATATGCAACTTTGACTGCGAAGTTAACTCCTGCAGTTTTGAAACCTGCGAGGGCATCGCTTCCAAAGTCATCATCTTGGTAGAGAAGTCCAATTTTTTTGCCAGCAAAGTTTTCTGCGATGTACTGACCCATGATCTTCGCTTCCATAATGTATGAAGGCAAAATTGCATATGTGGTTGGATATTTCTTTACATCGGCAAAGCCACTAAATCCGGTATTAACAAATAGAACTGGCACTTTGCGCCTGCCTGGGTTAACCGAAGATGCAACGGCTTTAACATTGGCAGTTCCAAGGGGAGCCAACAGCGCCATTACCCTGTCTTTTAAAATGAGTTCGTTTGTTCTAGCTACTGCTTCAGTAGGTACATAACGATCATCTTTAACGATGAGAGTGATTTTACGACCATTGACTCCACCATTTGCATTCAGGTAATCGAAGTAAGCCTTAGCGGCGCCTGGGATTTTGTTGTAGCCAAGAGATGCTGCACCTGTCATTGGCAAAGTCATTCCGAGTTTAATCTGTGATGACGTTACGCCAACTTCACCCGC
>JANLPM010000240.1:0-5314 GCA_031367265.1 Actinomycetes bacterium | reverse complement strand
TCACGCTGCAGGTAACCGCTTACCAAATATTTTGGCGTTGCAAGAAACTCTGCGCCGCAGGCGTGCAACATCGGCCCCAACGCAACAACTGTTTGCAAATCTCTTTGGTCTGCAAGTTTCACCGCGACTTGCGCGCGAGGCAACATCTTTTTGGTCGGCCGTCCTTGAACTTGGAGATATTGCATCACGCGACCAAATTTGGAGTGGGATATTGCCAACCGCTGCAGATTTATTGAGGCCGGAAATCTATCTATCGAGTATTAAGATTCCTGATGATTTGTCCTCGTTATAGTTATAAGTCTTTTAATTCATTGATATTTTCAAAGATGGTAGATTTTTCAGGATCGTTAAAAGTTAGTACATTTTAAACGTCCGTTAAATTAGTCATCACACCAATTTCGCCAATCTGAAATTGGTAAAAGGTAAGGAAAAAACTCGGATTCATTTGAGAGTATTGCTCATCCAGTAGATGCAAAGGCGAACTCCCCGGGCGCACATTCTGTGTCAGCCTTCCCCTTGCTGACAAAGAACGGTTATCCGAGGAGTTCGTGGATGTAACGTAAGTGTTTTCTCTCGCAGAATCAACTGACTGTGCCATTGACATATATGAATCACCTCATGTAATGCGGCTCGCCTGGGTCCACAAATCCTTTCAACACTTGGCTGAGGTTGACTTCGAAAGCTGCGTTGGCAGATATCTTTTACAAATATGAATCTCGAAAACTCTCATGACCAAGTTCGGGAGCCGATACTTCTAGGCGAAGGGTTAGATCATGATGCCACCTTGCCAGGAATAAGTGAGGGCGAAATAGTGGTGATTCGCTCGAAACGACGAAAAAAGAACATTTCCGCATACAGAGCGGGCGGCAGGATTGTCGTCTCCATTCCGGCTCGTATGAGTAAGGCTGATGAACGGGCGATGGTTCCAGAGATGGTGGCAAAAATCCGAGCCCAAGAAGCGGTTCAAACCATGAGTGAAGAGCTCCTTGCCCGGCGAATTGACGGGCTTCTCACGCAGTTTGCTCCTGAGGTTGGGCATCGACCCTTACAAGTGAGCTGGCGGGCTATGCGTGAGCGTTGGGGCTCATGCACAAGCGTGGACCGCACAATTCGTATCTCAGATCGTCTCAAAGGCGCGCCAACCTACGCCTTGGACTATGTCCTATTTCATGAGGCGATTCACTTACATATCAGCGATCACGGTGCAGAGTTTAAAGCTATCCTCGCTAGATTTCCTGGAGCTGAAATCGCTAGCGCCTACTTAGATGGCTATGAGGCCGCTGAAACGGCGCTGGCGTTACCAGAGGAGCTAAAAAGACTCCTAAAGAACTCCAGGTAAGTATGCGTAAAACCCCGCACTCAGGGGTATCGTCATGCTTGATAACGCCTGCCCCATACGGGGAGCACCCCTTGGGGATTGCAAGCGTGGAGTGGAGGAAATTAATGACAGAGACATATAAAGGTGACGCTTACTGCGTGAAGTGCAAAGAGAAGCGTGATTTCGAGGGAACTGTAAAGGTCTCCGACTCAGGCCGTCGCATGGCTCAGGGTATCTGCCCAGTCTGTGGCACCAAGGTCAATCGCATCCTCGGCAAAGCTCAGTAATTAAATTTCGCTCAACTAAGCCCCACGTTTTCATAGCTATCGCCGCAACGGAGTATTTGTTTGCGGGCATGTCTCTTATAGAGGCAGATATCAAATGAGCATGTGAAGCTGGCCAAAGGGCAGGAAGCGACTAGCGTTAAAGGAGGCCTCGGCTCAGAAATGAACCGAGGCTTTCCTCGTTCTAAACCCTACTGCGTGTTCTCAGAGCGTCACATTGGGTAAGTATTTTATGCAGTAATGCACACCGAATATGAAATTTAAGAATTCTTGTCAGTGAAGCATTCAGGCTTGCGCACATGAAAACTACAAACGAAGTGCGTGCCGAAATAATAGAAACTTTCCAGCAGTGCAATAAAAAATCCGTGGAAAAAAATAATTGTGAAAAGGGAGAAGTTAAAGAGATCTCGTTGCACTCTAATTCATTTCCACGACTAAAAAATGGCGTCTACATAAGTCGACTGGTGGTAGCGCAGGAGAAATCAATCGTTGTTGCCACATCGACCCATGCAATTGAAATCTTTCACGCTGGCGCTCGGTCAATTCTTGCCCAACTCACCGGCACACTTTCACCAGAGGAGATTAGCCAAAATCTATCAGCACCAATTCAGGTGATTGATAAAGTTTTAACACAACTCAAAGATGCAAACTTCATAGACACTGTTCGAAATAAAATTATTCTTCATAATCGTTTTCACTCAGCTATCGCTGCTCGCGCGGCACACACAGCCGACCAAAGCCAGGATGCTGCATTTAGTCAGTTACAAAAAAGATTAGCCCCAGAATTAAGTCAAGCTACGTGGCTGGAGGGCATAAAGGATGGTGGAGTTGAATTACTGTCATCTCGACAAAATTTCGGAATTGAAATTTTTGGAAGCACTAGGACTGCAACTCTCATTTGTTCAATCCTTTTAGCAAGTGGCGTGACAAATACCCGAATTTCATTAACGTCAACGCAGAAACATCCAACAATTAGTGATGCGGATTTAGGTACTGGAGCGCTTCGTACGAGCGATATTGGATTAAATTTTAGAGGTCGAGTTGAAGAGTTATCGCGGGAGTGGTCACTTTTTCCGGTTTCTTCCCATAAATGTGAGTTGAACGAAGCTAACTCGGAGTCAATTCCCCAGAAGAATCTGCGCATTGTAGTTGGAGAGTTCGAACCCGAATTAATCGAGCATTTCACCCGTGATCAGCAGGAACATCTATTCGTTGGAAAATTGGCTGGAGGGATAGCCACCTGCGGACCTCTGGTGCAACCCGGATTGACGCCCTGTGCTCGATGTCTTTCACTTGGCGCCGAAGAGCGATACGGCGA
The DNA here is from genome assembly GCA_031367265.1 of Actinomycetes bacterium. Classification (GTDB taxonomy): domain Bacteria; phylum Actinomycetota; class Actinomycetes; order Nanopelagicales; family Nanopelagicaceae; genus Planktophila. The sequence goes on along the minus strand of JANLPM010000240.1, from coordinate 2,394 downwards.
ATTTCACTCTCAATTGACCGCAGCTCACGGCACAAGCGATGAACTTCCCATCGCAGTTGCCCATCAACTTGCCGCAATCACCGCGCACACTGTGCTTCGCTTCATCGATACTGGCGAATCCGACTTAGCTGGTGCTCAAGTTCAATTGAAATATCTTGAGCCAATCATCCCAGTCTTCCATCATTTTTCACGCCACCCTAAGTGCGCGTGCATATGGAGCAACATTTCACCAGTAACCCTCAATCAATCGCTGCTCTAGATATACACAAGACGAAGCGGTCCTTGAATCGCACGTCGCAACTGAGTCAACACTTCGGTACGAAGCCCACAAACAAGGAGGAACGATGAATGGATTTTTAGTAAGAGTTGTGAAGGCCGAGATCTCTCTGCGAGAAGGACTTACCCTTGCCCACCATAATTTTTATGCTCGTTTGCGTGATGAACGAGGGGATGTCCCTGGATGGGTGCTCGTCGTGCTCATGACAACTGGATTAGTAACAGCAATTTGGACGATTGCCGCTCCCCGCCTCACGACAATTCTCAAGAACTCACTCGATGCTATGAATGGAATTCGGTAAGCGGTTTGTCATGAAGTCGATGGATTGTGGGCCGAAATTATCTAAGAAAAACCCATGGGGATTAAGTTGAGAGTGTCCGGTCTTTCATTGCGAAAGAAGATTCGGGGAGTGACCAAGGCGCTTGACAAAGATGACGGGAATGTTGAAAGCGCGATGGTATTGATCCCACTACTCATTCTCTTCCTCATAGGTATCGAAATTATTGCTGCAACCAATCTGCGAAATGGCGATGCGGCTCTGGCTCAAGGTGAAGCATCTCGACGGGCCATTAGCGGAGAGATATATTCGAGCGACGAAATAATCGAACTCAATTCACCGGATCGTTTTTCACATATAAAACTACTTATTACTCATCGCCATACCACTCTGCCGCAACTAGTACCTGGCTTAGTTGCACTATTAGGCGGAGCTTCTTCCACTGATGTGAAAGGGGTAGCAATCATGGAGACCACAAATTGATTGCTACTAGAGTTCGCCGTTTCGCCGTGGGTATTCAAATTATTAAGCATGGCGTTTTCTCCCGAATGCGTGAAGAAAGCGGTAGTGCCGTAGTTGAATTTGTGGCACTTGCGATTCCGTTATTCATTCCAATTTTTATGTACCTCAACCAATTTGCATCGGTGAGTGGAAATGAAGAGATTGTGCGAACCATGGCGCGTGAGGGTTTACGCGCATACGTTGCAAGTGATAGTGATCACGCCGGTCGTGAAGTATCTGCACAAACTCTAACCGTCATTGCGATTCATTTAGGTCTGACTCCCCAAGAGATTGAGACGCTTTCCGCCCGCTATGAGTGTTCGGAGAACCCATGTTTTTCGGCAAATGGTCGAATACGCTTAATAGTTTCCTATGTTGATGCACAATCACATAGAGTAATTGAAGCTTCGGCCCAAGAACATATAAGTCCGTGGATGTAATTCGGAAAAGGTCAGTGATGAATTTAATTACCAACCCATTAAAAACAATTTGCAAGTGCGATGGCAAACAAAGAGTTTTGAGATTCTTTAAGGACGATCGTGGTTCATTGAGCGTAGTAATTATCGGACTATTTTTTATTACCGTTGCATCTCTTATGGTGATGAGTGATGTTGCAACTGTAATGGTAGCTAAACGATCGCTGGCGCAAGCAACTGAAGCGGCAGCTCAACAAGGTGTTCATACACTAGATAAATCTGCTTATTACACGGGGAAGGGGACGATGTTTACGGTACCGTTGGCTTTAATAACGCACCGAGACCACTCGGCTATTCCGATTGAGTGTAATCGCGCAGTAGTAGATGTATTGGCAGAACTTCACAATTGGAGTCATGACGAGGGCTCAATGAAGCGACCTGAACTGCAGGAAATTAGCTTGACTGACATGAAGTGCGATGGCACATCTATTGAAATTTCAACTTACGCAAAAGTGATTTTTCCGTTTACTGTGCCCTTGTCTCATATGAAGTCGGCAATTCTTACCGCGACAGCCGGCGTCACGAATCAAGTTCAAGCGGGCATCTATCTTTTTGGAATCCGACTTCATTAGCTACGAGATCTCGCAAATTTGAATTGGAGTCAAACTCAATGGTGTGCGGCATAAGTTGCTTTTCGTAGAGTAAGTACTCCTGGGCTATCCTTCACGCATGGCCGCGCGCGAATATGGTTTAGAGATTGGCGAAATTGACGCGACTTTAGTTTCTATTGAAAAAGTCTTGGACTTACCAAAACTTAACCTGCAATCTCAGGAGTTAGAAAAAGAGGCTGGTATACCCAATCTTTGGGATGATCCAGAGAATGCCCAAAAGGTAACTAGCCAATTATCTAGGGTGCAGGCAGA
>JANLPM010000161.1:0-1532 GCA_031367265.1 Actinomycetes bacterium | reverse complement strand
TTTCGTTGAGGTTTCCTTCTAACGGTATAGACCATTGATTGGATTGCGCCGAAAACAGCAAACCCCAAGACAATTCCCAATGTGCCCGACCAGGTAAATTCAGGTTTAGTCGATATCCACCTCATCCATAAGCGAGCAATTATTCCACCGAGAAGACCGGCTACAAATCCAGTAGGAATAATGAGATGGGGAGGCTTCTGAAAATATGCGACGGGAATGGACTTCATGTCACTGCCCCTCCATTGATCTTCTTACGCCGCATCCGACTATGAATCCAGATTATTGTATGGACTAAATGTCGGCACGGTAAGGGGGTTAGTGAAGTCTCAATGTTGTCTCCTGGTGCCAAGTTTCATCGCGAGCGCGTTCCAATTAACGCATCACTGACTCGCGAGTCAGAATTTACTATTAAGTGCTTTGATCCTAAGTTTTTAGTTAATGCTGCTATTTTTAAGCTCAACACCGATAACCACGAGGTCGTTGGTGTCTGTGTTCTCAATCGTGTGCTTAGGTGTCGACTCAGCAAAAAGAACTGTTGGTAGGACGAAATCGGGGACAGTTCGAGTGTCAATTAACGTCTCGCCGTTCTCGTCCCGTCGAATGAAGTGCGCTCCGGAAAGCACGTACATAACCGTGGGCATGAGATGTGTATGAATCGGTGTTTTTTCACCTGCGGCAATCTTCGTCTCTAGTACTCTCACCTGGTCATTTTCAAAGATAACTCTATGGTTATTTGGTGCTACCACCACTCCATCAAGGTCATCGGGTGACATAAGTTCCTCCCATTTTGTACTACTCCACTTAATCACTTCTTCACACAATTCGTATGATGAGAAACAGTCGGTGTTGCCAACTTAATGAGATTATCATCCGACTTGATTTGTGTCGAGACTAGACGCAGAGCCAAGACTGAGTAAATGTTCGCTCATCCCAAGAACCATTCATTTATGGTCCACACAGTGGGATGTCCGTAGGTTGTCATCATTGTAAAAAACGCAGGAGGCGCTTGACCCATCGACTTAGGTGCACATTGAGAATTAAATAAAAAGTATTACGATCTAGTAATGCGCGCGCTGGTTTTCGACGGCTTCGGTCAAATGCCCTACATCACCGACCTACCAATTCCCACCCCTGCCAGTTCTGATCAGGTAGTAATCAAAGTAGAAGCCACGGGGCTTTGCCGCAGTGATTGGCATTCTTGGATGGGGCATGACACTGATATCACGGTATTTCCGCATACTCCGGGCCATGAGTTTGCGGGCACCATACATTCCATCGGCAGCGCGGTGTCGAACTTTAAAATCGGCGATCGCGTAACAACCCCTTTTGTTTGTGGCTGTGGAAAGTGCCATGAGTGTTTGACCGGAAATGCGCAGATCTGTCGAGATCAGTGGCAACCAGGTTTTGCCGGTCCGGGCTCTTTTGCAGAGTATGTACAAATACCCAACGCCGATTTCAACCTGGTGGCGATTCCAGAAAATATGTCCTTTGATATTGCAGCTTCCCTAGGTTGCAGATTTGCAACTTCTTAC
>JANLPM010000144.1:0-2394 GCA_031367265.1 Actinomycetes bacterium | reverse complement strand
CATCAACCATGAGGTGGGTAACAAATCTGGCGCAACCACAATCCAAATTGCACCACGTGCTCTAAGCGGAATTACGAGATCTCTTAATACACGAGAGGCAAAGCCTTTGCCACCGGGAGCTCGGTGAAAAACCGTTCCGCCTGGGGCATCTTCCTTTGTACCAAGTGCCCAAACTTCCACGCTTAACCCACCGCGAACAAGGGCGCCGCAGAGGCGATGCAAACGCGCATCGCTGACTTGGTCGGCCGAAGACATCAGTGAAACCAGCACAATTCTTCCCCGATCGAATTGAGTCGATGAGTCAAGCTCTAATTAAGAGATTCTATTACAAGTTGATTGCACGCGCTTTTGCCGAAAAGATTCGATGGCCGTTGCATCCACGCGGGCTTCAATCTCAGAGTGCAGCAATCTGCGCGAGAGCCTCGTTGGGACCGAAGACGATACCGAGCTTATTTTGCGGGCAGGTGGCGTAAGACCAATGATGGGAAAAGTGCGAGGTTGTTATGCATAAAAGTAGCTAAAATAGAGCAATGTCAATCATCGCAGCGGTTCATGGGGTCGTAGGTGATCACAAATATTCTCAAAAAGAGATTACTAGATCCTTTACAGCGATTGTCGCTCCAAACGGGAGCCATACTGCAGTCATTGACCGGATTCATCAAGCAACTCGCGTGGAATATCGCAGCTTGGCGCTTACTGCCGATGCTTATTCCCAAATAAAGAGTTTTACCGATAGCAACGATGCATTCATAACTATTGCAATGAAATTAGGTGCAGAAGCAATTAACGCTGCGTTAGAAAAAGCAGGAGTTCGCGCCGACGAAGTTGATTTCATCATGGCCACTTCAATTACTGGTATTGCGACCCCATCAATTGAAACTCGGTTGGTTCCGATAATTGGATTTCGCTCCGACATCAAGCGCGTACCAATCTTCGGTCTTGGTTGCGCCGCTGGCGCAGCAGGAATTGGTCGCGTCCATGATTATTTGGTGGGACATCCCGATGAGATTGCTGTTTTGCTGTCTGTCGAACTCTGTTCACTAACGCTGCAAGCAGATGATGTATCGATGGCGAACATTGTCTCTTCTGGTCTTTTTGGCGATGGGGCCGGCGCGGTTGTGATGATCGGTTCAAATCGTGCAGCTAAAATGGAAATAACAGGCCCACGCGTAATTGATTCAAAAAGTCGGCTTTATCCAGAGACTCAAGCGGCAATGGGTTGGCATATCGGCAGTTCAGGTTTTCGTATTTTCCTCTCACCCGCCGTAAGTGAGGTTGTTTCACATTATTTAGGCGATGAGATAGCAGGTTTTCTCAACTCCAACGATCAAACAATCTCGGATATTAGCCGCTGGGTAGTTCATCCAGGCGGACCAAAGATTTTAAAGGCCCTTGAAATTGAACTCGAATTAATTACCGGCGAGTTGACGCTTTCGTGGAATTGCCTGGCAGAAAAAGGCAACCTCTCTTCGGCCGCCGTGCTTCATATTCTCAGCGATGTGATTGATGGAAATGGAATTGAAAAACCTGAACTCGGAACTGCTGGATTATTGCTGGCAATGGGGCCGGGATTTTCAACCGAGCTTGTTCTCTTGGAGTGGTAGAGAATGACCGGGTATGTCGCGTTTACTATTTTGATGCTCCTTGTATCAATTGAACGTATCGCTGAATTAGTTGTTTCCAAACGAAATCTCACATGGAGTTTTGATCAAGGTGGCGTCGAATACGGTCGCTCGCATTACAAATATATGGTCGTTATCCATATCGGTCTACTTGCTGGTTCATTGATTGAAGTGTGGTTGGTGCGCCCAGACGTGCATCCACTATTGAGTTGGGGAATGTTTGCCTTAGCCCTTGGTTCACAGGCATTGCGCTGGTGGTGCATTTCGACGCTAGGCAAACGTTGGAACACACTTGTAGTCATCATTCCTGGATTACCGGTAATAACAAATGGCCCATATAGATGGTTGAAACATCCTAATTACGTTGCAGTTGTTGTCGAAGGTTTTTCGCTTCCGCTCGTGGGATTTGCTTGGCGTACTGCCCTCATTTTTACAATCCTTAATGCCTTTGTACTTAAATCTAGACTGACGAGTGAAAATGCGGCGCTTGCAACACTGCCCGCCGTACCGTGATTGATCTTCTTGTTGTAGGTGCCGGCCCAGTTGGTTTAGTCACGGCTATTCACGCGGCTCAAGCCGGACTTGATGTTGCGGTTATTGATCCACGTGTGGGAACAATTGATAAAGCATGTGGTGAGGGCTTGATGCCGCAAGCCATCGAGCATTTGCGCGGCATTCAAGTAGATCCGCCCGGTATCGATTTTGTTGGAATTCGTTACATCGCCGGTGGAAAAAGTGTAGAGGCAAAGTTTACTAAAAATTTCGGCCGTGG
>JANLPM010000122.1:0-14610 GCA_031367265.1 Actinomycetes bacterium | reverse complement strand
GAACAAATAGATTGGATTCTCAACGACTCATCGGCCGTTGGCATTATTGTTGAAACACCAGCGATTCGTGATTTAGTTCGTACTGTTTTACCGGCTCACACAAAAAATGTATGGACCATGACTGAAGATGTCTTGAGTGTTCTTAAAATCGCCGGGGCACACATAGGAGATGACGAGATTGACCGTCGGCGTAACTCACTTATTCCCGACACACTGGCAACCCTTATCTACACATCTGGAACAACTGGAAAACCTAAGGGAGTAGCTTTAACGCACAGTAATTTTCTCTCTGAATGTGGCAATGTGGTTCAAGGTGCGGCCGATCTTTTCCTCAAACCTGGTGGTTCAACACTTCTATTTCTCCCCGTTGCGCATGTGTTTGGTCGCATGGTTGAAATCGGCGCAATCGTTGCCGGCCTTCACTTAGCTCACTGCAGTGACCCAGTTGGTCGCTTACCCTTGGATCTGGCAACTTTTAAACCAACTTTCATCTTGGCAGTCCCGAGAATCTTTGAAAAAATCTATAACGGTGCTGAGGCGCGTGCCGAAGCCGCTGGGAAAGGAAAGCTATTTAGAAAAGCTGCCGAGGTTGCAATCGCATATTCTGAGGCGTTTGATAAAAAATCAATCTCTCCACTTCTTACGATTAAACATAAGATCTTTGACAAATTAGTATATTCAAAGATTCGCGCTGGAATGGGTGGAAATGTCGAGGCGGCCATTTCAGGTGGAGCTCCTCTAGGTGTTCGCTTAGGCCATTTTTATCGAGGCGCAGGGATAACTATTCTCGAGGGATATGGACTAACTGAAACTACTGCCGGCGCTACTTTGAATTTAACGGGGGCACACCGAGTGGGTTCTGTAGGTCGTCCAGTTCCAGGTACTTCGATAAAAATTGCAGAAGATGGTGAAGTCTTAATTCGCGGTCCGATAGTTATGCGCGGTTATTGGCAAAATGAAAGCGCTAACGCCGAAGTATTTACGGGCGACCGCTGGTTCCAATCCGGTGATCTCGGAAAATTAGATGATGAAGGCTTCCTCTACATAGTTGGGCGCAAGAAAGAGTTAATTGTAACGGCAGGCGGAAAGAATGTTGCACCTGCAGTTCTTGAAGATCGACTTCGCGCACATCCCTTGGTGAGTCAGTGCATGGTTGTGGGTGATAATCAACCGTTCATTGCAGCACTCATCACAATAGATCAAGATGCACTTAAAGTATGGATTAGTAATAATAAAAAAGAGGGTGCATCAATGGCCGATTTAGCTCACGACCCGGATTTGATTTCTGTCATCCAAACCGCAGTTGATGGGGCAAATAAAGCGGTCAGTAAGGCCGAATCCATCCGTAAATTTACTATTCTATCCACCGATTTTACAATTGCCGGCGGACATTTAACGCCAAAACTTTCAATGAAGCGAGCAGTAATTTCAAAGGAGTTTTCCAAGGAGATTGAACAACTCTTTACAAAGTAAAATATGAGAGTTAATGAGCGAGTGAGACTCGCACAAGAGTTACATGACGGAATTGCTCAAGATCTAGTAGGACTGGGATATTCCATTGATTCAATGGTTGCCGCAATCGATACGCCTACCGAAATCCGCGCAGGGCTTCGTTCGCTTCGCTTTTCAATGAGTGATTTAGTTGAAAAAGTGCGCGCAGAGATTTTTGCACTGCGCACTAACGCAGATACGCTCATGTCGATGCATGAAACGTCGACTAATTTTGAACTCCAAAGAATCTTTGCCGAACTACTGCGAAATGCGCAAGAGCATTCACAAGCAACCTCATTAACCGTCACGGTACATGACAATGGTGTTGGTGGTGCGATGGAGAAGTCCGGACACCACGGACTTGCCGGAATAAGCGAACGAGTCTTAGATCTAGAGGGTGGACTTACTATTGAATCAAATGAGACAGGAACTCATATTTCAATTACCGTCCCCTGGGATAGAACGTGATTCGAGTTTTAGTTATCGATGATCATGCTGTAGTGCGTGAGGGGCTCAAACGTGCCCTTACTTCCCACGGCTTTGACATTGTTGCCGAGGCGGCTTCTCAAGCCGAAGGTCGAGCACAAATTGCGCACACCAATCCCGATGCCATTGTCGTCGACCTCAATCTGCCAGATGGAAGTGGATTTGATCTTATTTCGTGGGCCCGCAACATCTCGAAAACTCTCGGTATTGTGATTCTCACGCTCAACGATACTGATACTCATCTAGTTGCCGCCATTAAAGCTGGAGCCAATGCCTACATCCTCAAGAGTGAACCGCTCTTTGAAGTTATCTCAGCAATTGAATTCTCAGTTAAATCACCTTTAAGTTTTAGTGCTAAGGGATTATCTAGCGTGATTGATTCCAGTTCAAAAAACTTCCTGTTAACCGCACGCGAGTTTGATGTTTTACATCTCTTACCAAGTGGTGCTTCTACTAAAGCAATTGCCGGTGATCTATTTTTAAGTCAAGCAACGATAAAGACACACCTTGCTTCGATATTTAGAAAACTAGAAGTAACTAACCGTACAGCTGCCGTCACTAAAGCACGCAAACATAATTTAGTCTGAGAGAAGTTTGATAAAAGAGTCGGCCCAAATCTGCCAACTCCAAGTGCTTACAACCCAGTTACGTCCGGCAGCTCCCATCTCACGTGCGCGCTCGGGATTATTGAGCAGTTCACTTGCTGCCCTAGAAATCGCTGCGGTATCTAAGCCATCGACAACAACTCCAGTAACCCCCTCGATGATGGCATCGGGAGCACCACCGGAGGCACCAACAATGACTGGAACTCCACATGCACTTGCCTCTAGATAGACAATTCCTAGACCTTCAACTTCAAGACCAAAAAAGCGAGAACGCGAAGGCATCGCAAAAATATCGCCTAAGCAAAAATAACTTGGTAAATCTCCATAGTGAATGCGACCTATAAATGTTACATGCTCTTCAAGTTGATATTTTTTTACTAGCTCAATTAATCTTTTCATGTATGGGCCTTCTCCAACAAAGAGAAGGTGCGCTAGAGGCGTTTGGGCAATAATGGCGGGCATTGATTCAATCAGGCGATCCTGCCCCTTGCGATGAACTAAACGCCCTACCGACACAATGATTTTCTTTCCATTTAAGCCCAATGATTGGCGCAGAAGAGTTGAATCTCCCGGAGTGAAATGCTCAACATCAATTCCCGGTGCGATCTTGACCATCGCCTCACGCGCCTGACTCGATAACGATCCTGAAATTGCGCTTCTCGTGAATTCACCGAGATAAGTTAGCGCATCAGTCGTTGAACCGATTCTTCGAATAACTAAGGAGAATGGAAATACTTTGGCCCACCACACTTCGTGCCCATGAGTAAGCGCGACAATTCTCTTGGCACCAGCGCGCCTAAGTTTTGCAGACATAATTGCGAGTGGCGCAGCTGCACCAAATGCAACCACTTCGATGTGAAAACTCTCAACTAATTTAGCTACCGCATCGCTTATTCGTGGTGAAGGTAGAAGAATTTTTGCTCGATCTCGAATTACCGTTACTCCAAAATCTGTGAGCCAAGCCGTATCATATTCGCGGGTATCACCTTGGGCCGAAGTGTAAACAATTGTTTGGCCTGGTGGTAGGCGTTCAATTAAACCAATGACGAAGGTTTCGATTCCTCCGGCCCTTGGGCCAAAATCATTGGTTACGAATAGTGTCTTCATAATAAACAAGAACTCCGATCATATGAAAACCGCTCCAATAAGAAATATCTAGTCATATTATCTTAGCTAATGTAGAGGTGAAACCTTATTGGGTGCCATGTTTTAGTAAAAATAGATATTACAGTCTCCCTCCTTAATCCATTGAAATACCATAATATTTGGTCCATGCGGAAATTCAACCTCAGACGATTAGGAATTTCTGTGATTCTGATTCTGACCCTTTCTTTCACAAACTCTCAAAATTTAAATGCGCAATCTGATGCTGTGCAAAATACGCGGCCATTCACGGTGATTCTTCCTACAACGTACGATCCCACGATGCCAGCGCCACTAATAATTGCACTCCATGGCTTTGCTCAGACTGGCGACAAATTTGAAAAATACATTAATCTAACACCACTAACACAAGCACAAGGAATTATTTACGTTCATCCAGATGGAACTTTGGACAACACCGGGGTTCGATTTTGGAATGCCACTCCTGAATGTTGCAATTTCCACAAACCAAAAATTGATGACGATGCATACATTATGGCCATCATAAATTCGGTCTCTCAGAACTATTCGATAGACCAAAATAGGATTTACATAATTGGACACTCTAATGGTGGCTTTATGGCGAATCGATTAGCTTGCATGCATTCAGATCGAATCGCGGCAATAGTAAATATAGCTGGAGGTAATTTTTCCAATTTGAATCTCTGTAAGCCTCTAGCACCCATAAGCATGCTAGAGATTTGGGGAACGGCCGATGAAACATTTAAGGGAAATCATATTTTGGGAAAACCAATCTTAGGAGCAGTCAAGACATTCGACCATTGGGCGAAATTGGATCACTGTTCAAATTTGAAGGAGATTCTTCCGCAAAAAATGAATTTTGATTCTAAAGTCAATGGTGATGAAACAACAATTGTGCGTTACCTAAATTGTCCGGAAAGTACCGAGATCGAGTTTTGGCGAATGCTCAAGTCCGATCATGTTCCAGATTTCAATTCCAAGTTTTCTTCAGAAGTTGTAAAGTTTCTATTAGACCATCCAAAAAATAAGACGATTTCAAATTTAGATTCTTCTTTAATTAAAAACGCCTAGCTGCAACAAATTTATCCTGACCGAACCATGTCGAAAATGTTTCAATTCGTACCCGTGCGCCTGAATGTGGTGCATCAATCATTTTGCCATTTCCCCAGTAGATTCCGACGTGTGAAATCGGTCGGCCGAAAAATACCAGATCTCCAGGCTGAATCTTATTGAGCGGTATCCATTTTCCATACTGAGCCTGTGCTGATGACGAATGGGGAAGTGAAATTCCTGCTGAAGCAAAAGCTTTCATAGTTAAACCGGAACAATCCCAGAAGACCATTCCAGCTGACCCAAACATATATCGAGAACCCATCTGATTGGCGGCATAACGAAGAACAATTCTTGCGCGACCGCTGGTTTTCACCCCCACTTTTGCCAGCTTCAAGGACGCACTTTGCTCGGCATTATCTTGGGCTGCTTGCAATTTAGCGAAAGCCTCTCTCTGTTTTTTTGTAAGTTTTGCGAGCAAGGATTCCGCTTGCTTTAACTTCGCCTGCGCGAGAATTTCTTGCCTGTCATATTGTGCCTTTACGGCCGCCACTCTAGCCACTTGATCCTTCAAAGTTAGCGAGGTGGCGCGAAGGCGCTGTTCAGCCGTTGCGAATCGGGATAATTGAAGGGCTTGTTTTGAAGTCACGATACTTAGGGTTCCTGCCACTTCTAAGTACAAGGTTGGATTACTTGAAAAAAGAAGTGAGATGCCGTCACTTATTCCATTACCTGTATATTCTTGGGCAGCGATTTTCCCCAACGATTTCTTTAAAATTTCCATCGAACTAGCTTGTTGTGAATCTTGCCGTTTAACCGAATTTAAGGTGCGAGTAAGTTTTCCTAAAACAACTTGCGCTTGTTGACCTGCTTCTGCCGCCGCAGATGCTTGAATTTGCAAAGAGGTTACTTGGGATCGAACATCACCTAATGTTTGAGCAGAAGATGCCGAAGAAACAGATGTGATACAAATTGCGCCTGCCAAGAGCAACTTCGTCCACAATTTCGAGGATTTTTGCACCATCGTAGGATAACGCGTTACCACCTTTTGACTCAATTATGAGTGCATTCTTAGGTAGGATTGTGGATATGCCGAACATTTCAAGCCTATTCACATTGATGAGACCCAGACAATGGAGTAAGAATGTTTTGCTGATGGCCGCGCCATTTGGTGCAGGAGATCTATTTACAGGTCATGAAATTCGTCAAGTTACTAAGGCATTTATTGCCTTTTCAATTGTCTCCAGTGCATGTTACATAATTAATGATATTCGTGATGCTGAGAATGATCGCCTAAATGTAATTAAGAAAAATCGCCCAATTGCATCCAGGAAAGTAACAGTAAACCAGGCGCTAATTTTATCTGGGTTACTCTCTCTTCTCGGATTTTACATGGCAACTTTATTGCCAAAGAATTTTCTCTTAGTTCTATTTGCATATTTCATAATGACTAATCTGTATTCATTTGGTCTGAAGAATCAACCTGTAATTGAATTCGTCATTGTCGCTTTTGGCTTTGCCTTTCGTGCGATTGCAGGAGGGTCGGCCACTGATGTTCCAGTGACTAAGTGGTTTCTAGTCGTTACTGGATTTGGTTCTCTCATTATTGTGATATCAAAAAGAATTGCGGAGGGAGAGAATTCAAGTCATACCTCAACTCGAAAAGTATTACTCGCATATCCACCGGGTTTTTTGAACTTGATCTTGGCTATCGCCGCAAGCACAACTTTAACTGCCTACAGTTTGTGGAGCTTCTCATTATCCCAAGCGCATCCATATGCTCAAATCTCCTTAATTCCAGTCACCATCGGCTTATTTCGCTACATTTGGTTAGTGAGTTACGGCCACGGCGAATCACCTGAAGATTTGCTCTTCAAGGATTTCTACCTGATATTTTGCGGAATCACCATTGCAATTTTGTTGTTACTGACATTTTATCCATCAGTAAGCCAATGAGTAGTCCAAAATTATTGAGCACCGGTTGGGGACGAAGTATTCGATCTCAAACTGCTGAACTCAATGAAAACATCGACGAGTTACAGAAGTCAATTAAGATTTTCCAGGGTAATCGAGGTGCAATTCCAGTTGGGCTTCACAGGAGCTATGGCGATTCGGCACTTAACTCTGGTGGCTTACAGATTTCCACCTCAAAATTTAGATCTGCAACGCTCGATTGCCAAAGTGGCCTTATTCAAGTCGGAGCCGGAGTAAGCATCAGAGAGCTCGAAAGCATCGCTCTTCAGAAGGGATTTTTTCCTGCCATTGTTCCGGGAACTGGATTTGTAACGATTGGCGGCGCAATTGCCGCGGATATTCATGGTAAATCACACCATAAGACTGGTTCGTTTTCATCCATCGTTAAAAGTATAAAAGTTCTTTATTCTGACTCAAGTATCAGGGAGCTACAACCAACGGGTCCAACTAGCTCGCACTTTTGGGCCACGGTAGCTGGTTTGGGTTTAACTGGAGTAATTGTTGAAGCGCAATTGCAGTTGAGTCCCGTACTTGGTAATCACTTTGTTGTTCATGAGAAACGAAGTCGTGATCTTGAGCAATTGCTCACTGATCTCAAATCTGCTGACGCAGAGTTTGACCACACGGTCGCTTGGATTGATATTTCGGGAAAATATAGCGGCCGCGGAGTTGTAGGCATGGGGAATTTTGCCACGGAATTTATTAGGAAATTTAAGTTAAAAACTGGGCAGATTGAATTTCCAATTACACCATTGCGGAGCTTAGTAACGCCGACAACTGTAGAAATGTTTAATGCGTTTTGGTACCGAAAACCTCTACAAAACGGCGTGGTTGGTATCAATGCTTTTATCCATCCATTAGATGCCATCGGCTCATGGAATCGCATATATGGAAAACAAGGTTTTTTGCAGTACCAGTTCGCTATACCCGATGGTCAAGAGGATTTTCTATTTCTCGTACTTTCAAAACTTAGGTCAATTGGTGCAGTTTCTTTTCTCGGTATTTTGAAACGGTTTGGCAAAGCGTCAAGCGCCGCGCTAAGTTTTCCAGCCCCAGGCTGGACATTGGCCCTCGATTTTTCTGTTTCCATTCCTAAACTTGAACAAACGCTTAACGAATTTGATGCCGAACTTGTCTCCCGAAAGGGTCGAGTTTACTTGGTAAAGGATTCAAGGTTACGGGCAGAGTCCTTGCCCGAGATGTATCCACGTTTAGAAGAGTGGAAAGTTATACGACAGGAAATGGATCCACAAAAATTGTGGAACTCCGATCAAGGAAGAAGATTAGAACTATGTTGAATAGTTTCAAAAGCCCACAACGCATTGCCTTGATCGGTGGAACCAGTGAGATTGGTAACGCAATAATTGAATTTCTCCCTAAGGGGGCAATCACAGAGGTAATTCGAATTGATAGAAAAAATTCAGATTTTGATGCAACTGATGAAGTTGCGCGAAGGAAGATTGTAGATTCATTATTTGTTCAAGACGTTGATATTGTGATTATTGCAATTGGTGCCTTAGGCAACGACACTTCAATCTCGAAAGAGTCAAACCTTCTGAATATGATACAGGTCAACTATGTCGCGACAACTCATCTACTCTATTTAATTGCGTCAAAAATGAAAGTCCAATGTCATGGCGAGATATTGATCATTTCTTCATTTGCACAAGAACGTCCCCGTAAAGATAATTTTGCTTACGGATCAACTAAAGCCGGCATTGATTTTTATGCTCGTGGCTTAGCACAAGAGCTACGAAGTTCAAGTGTTTCGCTCAAAATACTACGCCCGGGTTTTGTAACTACACGAATGACGGCGGGGATGAAGCCCGCTCCATTTACTATTTCGCCGAAACAGGCTGGTCTTGTTGGTGCCAAACTCATTCAAGGTCGGTCAAGGATTGGTTATGCTCCCAGTATCTTGAAGTTAGTTGCGATAGTTTTCCGAAAATTACCTGAGAAAATTTTTATCCGCCTCACTTAGCGCGTTGAAAGACTCATAGAGATTACTGGTATCTTTGCCAAGTGCGTCGATTAAGAGGAATCAACTCGAAATTCGCACTTTTTCACTTAATGAAGAAAAAAAGATATTCAATTCCATTTTTTATAATCTTTTTCTTTTTCAGTACGACTATTTGGTCAATTTCAGGAGTATTGGCGGCCCCGGGAACGGATAGCGTTACTGCCCGTTTAGCCGAATGGGGAAGAGACCATTATCTTGGTGCAGTTATAACATTTTCTGAAAATATTCAGTACAGATTAAATCCCCCAAAACTTGGTGGTAAACCGAATACTGATTTACTTAGTGTATTTAACTCATCGGGAAGTTTAAGTGGTCAAAGTTTGACACCAGTGGTAACTCCAGCGTTGCCAGGTGAGGGAAGCTTCAAAACCGTGGTTTCCGTCGGGAATGCTCCCGCAATTCGTATCGCATACTTACGCCCAGATCAACTTCACACCTCTTTTCTTTCGGGAATTGCCATTATGAAGAGTTCATCTCTGCGCTTTGCTTTGCACCCTGGATTTAATGAGCCCGGCAAACTAAAGAATTACAAAACTCCTAATTTTATTTCCCCTGCAAACTTAAATGGGCTAGTGGCCACATTTAATAGTGGTTTCAAAATTAAGGACTCGTTGGGAGGTTACTTCTCTGAAGGTTTCACGGCAAAACCTCTCGTCGAAGGCGCCGCTTCCTTTGTTATTTATGCCGATGGCCATGCCGATATTGGGACGTGGGGCAGTCAGCTCCGGATGTCTAGTTCGGTTACTACTGTTCGCCAAAATTTAAGTTTATTAGTTGATAACGGTGTTATCACTCCAACTGTTGATCAGAATGGATTTAAAAAGTGGGGATTAACGGTTAAAAATGCTTACTATGTGTGGAGATCTGGAGTCGGAGTGACAAATAATGGAGACATCGTTTATGTTTGCGGCAATGCGCTCTCAGTAAAGAGTTTAGCGAATCTACTACAAATTGCCGGCGCCACACGCGCCATGGAGTTAGATATTAATCCATCATGGGTTTCATATATGTGGTATTCGCAAGATACAAATTCACTTCCCCAGAAATTGTTACCTTTTAAGCGCCCCGCTAATAGATTTTTTAGTGCAAGTAGCCGGGATTTCTTTTCCGTATACTTGCGATAGGAAATATATGAGCACAATTGCAACTTTGGTTGTAGGGGCTGACGGTTCCACTACAAAGAACCATCGCTCATCAGGAGTTGGATCACCCGCCGATCGTAAAGTATTTCTTGCAAGGCGCCGTACATGTGACGTCATCATAATTGGTGGAAATACCGCGCGAAATGAAAGTTATACCTTTACGCCCTGTCCACTTGTCGTGCTTTCGCGTTCAGAGCTCTCACCTCTGCCTCAGAACGACTTAGTACATCTATGGAATATGACCCCAGCCAGCGCGCTTAAGCGTGCACGAGACGAATTTGGTGAACGGGTTTTAATTGAAGCTGGAATTGCAATCATTAGCCAACTCTTAGCTGACGCGCTTATTGATGAGTTTTTTCTCTCCATCACTCCCGAGCACGGTGGGGAAAATCTCATTGACTGGCGGGCAATACTTGCGGGATTCTTGCACGTAGAAAAAAGTGAAGTGGATGGGACGCTTTTCTTTTTCGCCCACAATTAAAAAGCAGAGATAAGCGCAACTCCACTTACTGCCAAAATGATTCCAACGTATTGAACTCGGCGCAATCGTTCTTGAAGAAATTTATAAGCCATCACTGCCGTTGCGATTGGATATAGTGAACCCAAAACCATGGCAACTGAAACTGAACCCGCATTACAAGCAATGCCGAGTAACAAATTTGCAAGAAAGTCAGCGACTCCCATAAATACCAGGCGCGGATACTCCCGTTTCGTAAAACCCCCCGTACTTCGATAACGTATCGCCAGTGTCAAGGTCACTCCAACTGTGGCTGCGCGCATTGTGACCATTGTCATCAGTGCGCTCGATTGCGAGCCAATTGCGATAAATGTTAGGGCGCTTCCAAAACCAAAGGCTGCGCCTAGAGCAAGTAGTAGCGGGCGCATAGTTAAGCCAGATGAGATTTCAGGTCCGCTTGAACAAAAAGCGCCACTCAAAGCTAAAACAACACCAACAGTAGTAATCATTGAAAGTTTTTCTCCATGTGCCAATGCATAACTTAAGGGAATTACCGCGCTGAGTGCGCTAATTGGTGAAACCACACCCATTCGCCCTGCCGCAAGGCCTGCATACAAACATGCCAAGCCGAAATATCCGAGAAAGCCCGCGCAAATTCCAGGGATAAGATACCCATGCACACCTAACGCCGCTGCGCCACTGTCCCCCTTGATCGCAACGATGACAACGCCAAAAATTAAACCAACAATCTGCGAAAAACCAAGCACCGCGATAGGAGCATGCTTCTTACTTAATCGTCCGCCTTCAAAATCGGCACTTCCCCATAAAAGACTTGAAAATAGCGCAAGCAGTGAGGCCATATGCCTAAGGCTACCGCCCTGCCTCCCGAGATTAACTGCTCTAATTCCATACTCTTAGTGAATGGATGCTCTTGGCTTCGATGCATTGGTTGAGCATTTGCGCTCATTCACACCTCGTTCGGAGGTAATCCTGGAAGAGGTTCCCGCTCCGCAGAAATTAGCAAAATTTGCCTACGCCTTTTCAGCCGATGTAAGCAATGGTTTGCTTGGCGATAGTGAGGATGAAATTGCATCTGGCCGATTTGTGCTACTTCATGAACCTGGCGGTCAAGATACTTGGGAGGGTGAGTTTCGTTGCGTCACCTTTGTACGTGCCGATGTAGATACGGTTATGCAAGAAGATCCGCTTTTGCCTGAGGTAGGTTGGAATTGGTTTTTGCAGTCGTTAGAAAGTAATGAATGTGTTATTGCCGCGCCCAGCGGTACCGTTACCCGCGTTGCTAGTGCATCATTTGGAAAGCTCTCTCCAAGAAATGATGAATCTGAAGTTGAAATTCGAGCATCATGGACCCCGATAATTGGTGAAGCCCGCGAACTTATCAAACATATAGCGGGCTGGTGTACTTTAATCTCTGAGGTAGCAGGACTCGAGTCGATTCCACATGGCGTTTCGGCAATCACTTCCAGCAGGAGACGTTAATTATTTAATGGAAGAGCCGACTCAAGCAGTTGCCTTGCTTAGCCCTGCAGGGGGAACCCCACCCGTCATTGACAGCGAAGCGGCGTTAAAAAAAGCGATCTCTGAGCTTTCTCAAGGCGCAGGGCCTTTTGCCGTTGATGCTGAACGTGCATCGGGTTTTCGTTATAGCGCTCGCGCATATCTCATACAAATTAAGCGAAACGGTGGCGGTTTGCACCTCATCGACCCCACCGCCTTTGCAACTCATCACCCTTTACTTCTTGACTTGAATGAACTGCTCAACACTGATGAGGTTATTTTGCACGCCAGCACTCAAGATTTGCCTTGCCTTCGAGAAATTGGAATTAATCCAATCCATCTCTTTGATACTGAACTCGGTGGCCGAATCGCAGGTCTTCCAAGAGTTGGTCTAGCGCCCCTTCTTGAATCTCTGATGGGCGTGAGTCTTGCCAAAGAGCACAGTGCTGCCGATTGGTCGACGCGACCCTTGCCAGATGCATGGCTGACTTATGCAGCCCTTGACGTTGAACTTTTAATTGAGCTTCGAGACGCGATCGCAAAAATATTAGAGTCGAGTGGAAAACTTACCTGGGCTAAGGAAGAGTTCAATTCGATTCTTATAGCGCCACCGCCAGCGCCTCGAATTGATCCTTGGCGTAGAACATCTGGAATGCACAAGATTAAGCGACGAGACCAGCTGGCAATAATTCGAGAGCTTTGGATTGCACGAGATGAGATAGCTTCGGAAAAAGATATAGCCGGCGGAAAACTTCTCAATGATTCGGCGATCATTGAACTCTGCTTAAACCCACCTACAACTAAGCGAGAGTTTGAAAAAACTCTGCGCCCCATAGGATTACGAGCTAAGTGGTTAGAAAATTCAGGCTTATGGTTAGCTGCAATCGCCCGCGCAGTTGCCTTACCTGAAGATCAATGGCCACAGATGCGAATTAATAGCGATGCTTTGCCGCCGCTCAAGTTATGGCGCGAGAAATTTCCTGAAAAATTCGCCCCGCTCACTCACGCTCGAGCGGCAATACAACTAATTGCCACCGAATACTCAATCCCCGTTGAGAATTTGATCTCACCCGAATTAGTTCGTCGCATTAACTGGTCACCTCCGGCGCAATCGAGCTCTATTCGCGATGAGGCCAGCGTTCGAAGTAGCCTGGCGGCGCTAGGCGCCCGTTCGTGGCAGATAAATCTCGTGGCCGGTGCATTGGCAGATGCATTACTGATGCGTGAAGCTTTAACCGTTGCAGAGCCTGTGGTAGATGACACAGAGAGTATCCAGTGAATTACGCAACAAAAGAGTTGCGTAATTAAGCGCTAACCCATAGATTTTGCCTGTGCTCAGCTCATTCATTATCGCGCTGCGGGAAGGTCTTGAGGCCGCTCTCATAATTGGAATCTTGGTCGCTTATGTAGTCAAGAGTAATAAGCGGGCCTTTCTCAGGCACATCTGGAGTGGGGTTTTCCTGGCGATAATTATAAGTCTTGGATTGGGAGCCATTCTCACATTTACATCTGCCGAGCTGGGCGCTCACGGTGAGCAGATATTTGCGGGAACCACCTCATTTCTTGCCGTCGCTTTAGTGACGTGGATGGTCTTTTGGATGAAACGAACGGCGCGCACTCTGCGTACAGATTTGGCGGGAAAGATTGAAAACGCTTTTAGCGTAGGGCCATACGCCCTTGCTGGAGTTGCATTTTTGGCGGTTGTTCGCGAAGGACTTGAAACATCACTATTTGTCTATGCCAATTTTAAGAGTTCTGGTGATCCTCGCAATTCAACCCTTGGGTTAATCATTGGTTTTATCGCGGCAATCGTATTGGGCTACTTAATCTATAAAAGTGCAATCCATATAAATCTCTCTAATTTTTTTACGTACACGGGAATCGCGCTCATCATCGTCGCGGCAGGCCTGCTCTCCCATGCCGTATTTGAGTTCCAAGAGATCGGTTTTCTCCCAGGAGCGCATCTGATTGCTATTGATATACATTCAATTCTCTCTCCAGACTCATTTTCCGCCGTGCTTCTCTCCTCCTCAATAGGCCTCGGCCCAACAACTTCATGGTTACAGCTGGCGATATACGTGATCTACCTCGTCGCAGTTATCACCCGGTACCTCAACAAGAGTGCATCTCGGAGAGTGGCCACGACATAACTCTCGACTTTGGAAAAAACCTTACCCGCGAGTAACATTGCAGTTTAACCGCTCAGTAAAGGAAAACCTTATGTCACGTTCAGTTGTGCTCGTGGATGCAGTCCGTACTCCTTTTGGTAAGGCTGGAAGTTTGTATGCAGCTACGCGTGCGGATGATCTGATGGTTCGTGCAATTCGTGGCTTGCTCGATCGCAATCCGCTAGTTGACCGCGCGCGCATCGACGATGTTGCAATAGCAGCCGCCACGCAAACTGGTGATCAAGGAATGAATATTGGTAGAAGCGCCGCCCTTTTATCGGGTCTTCCTAATACTGTTCCGGGATATTCAATTGATCGTTGGTGTGCCGGTGCGTTAACTGCCGTCACAACTATCGCCGGAGCAATCGCTTTTGGAGCTAATGAGATCGCCATTGCTGGTGGTGTTGAACATATGGGCAATCACCCAATCGGTGAGGGTTTAGATCCAAATCCACGTTTTCTAGCAGAACGAATCGTTGAACAAGATGCACTCGCTATGGGCGCAACTGCCGAGCGTTTACATGATCGCTTCCCAACAATCACCAAGGAGCGCGCCGATGCTTATGCCTACAAC
>JANLPM010000103.1:0-5601 GCA_031367265.1 Actinomycetes bacterium | reverse complement strand
GTGTCCAAATATTAGAAAACATCGCCGATAGTTCGGGTTCAGGATGATCAGCGACTTTCTTAGCTAGAGCAGTTAATTCAGCAACCATATTTTCTTTTAACGAATCAATTTTTTCTTGAGTGATTAAGTTTCTCGAAATCAAATCTTTCTCAGTTACAAGAAGCGGATCTCTTTTTTGCCACTCCTCTAACTCACCTTCCGGGCGATATAACCCTTGATCGGCGCGCGAGTGTCCTGAGAAGCGATAGGTTTTAGCTTCGATTAATGTGGGGCCGCCACCTGAGCGTGCACGCTCTATGGCTTCAGCCAGACCTTTACGCACGGCATGAATATCCATCCCATCTAAACTCATGTGTGGCATCGCATAACTTTCGGCACGGATGTGAAGATCTTCAATTGGTGTCGTTTTATCAATTCGGCTGTACTCTCCGTAAACATTGTTATCACATAGGAAGATAACTGGAAGTTTCCAAATTGCCGCGAGATTTAGGCCCTCATGAAATGCGCCGATATTTGTAGCGCCATCACCAAAAAGGGCGAGCGCAACTTGATCAGTTTTTTGAACTTGAAAGGCGAGTGCAGCACCAGCTGCGACAGGTATGCCCGCACCGATAATTGCAGAGGTTGGAAGTAAGCCAACGGTTGTGTCACACAAGTGCATCGAGCCGCCGACGCCGCCACAACATCCCGTGGCTTTACCCATGATTTCAGCAAGAACTGATTCTGGTGACAAGCCAAGGGCAAGACCTATTGCATGGCTTCGATAAGTGGCTGCGACCACATCTTTGGCCCTTAAAGTTGAGGCAATTCCCAAAGTCAGAGCCTCTTGTCCGATAGCTAAATGTGTTGTACCTCGGATTGAGCCCTCTGCAAAAAGTGCATTAGTAATTTTTTCGAACTCGCGAATTTCCACCATTCTTTCGTAGCAGGCAAGATCATTTTCATACAGGGAGTTACGGCGTTCTAATGACGTTGTCATCGTGTTAGCCCTTCTAATACCCACCATGGTTGAGGGACATCGTTCTTCTCAAGTGCATAAAGTATTTGGCGCGTTACATCTTCGATGGTTGGCGCGTATCGACCTTCAAGTCCACCATTGAACGGGACAGGTACGTCGGGCGTTGTGATTCTAAATGGTGGAGATTTCAATTGTGAGAATAGTTGACTCGTCACAAAAGCAATAATTTCTGAGCCCCAACCTCCGCTCAGTGGTGCCTCTTCAACAACAATAAGGCGACCCGTTTTCTTAACTGAATTTAGAACTGCTTCACGATCCCAAGGAATAATAGTTTGAAGATCTACTAAATCTGCTGAGGTTCCTGATTTTTTAATCGCTGCTTCAGCCACATTTACCATCTGACCTAAGGCAACAATAGTTATATCGTTACCGGTAACTCGCAGATGTGCTTTACCAATGTGAGTAACAATGTTTTTATCAACCTCACCGCGCTCGGCATAAAGGATTCGCGGCTCTAAAACAATTACTGGGTCCGGATCTTGAATTGCCGCGCGTAAGAGACTGTAAGCTGATTGCGCATTGCTAGGCATTACAACTTTTAGTCCGGGGGTAGAGGCAAACCAATGTTCTAATGTCTGCGAATGTTGGCAACCGAATCCTAATCCCGAACCTACCGATGCTCTGATCGTCATTGGAACAGAGAGTGAACCTTGACTCAGATAACGCGTCTTTGCCGCCTCAGTTACAACCTGATCGAGTGCGACACCTAAAAACTCTATAAACATAATTTCAATGACGGGTCTTAAGCCCATCATCGCTGCACCAACTGCCGCGCCAGTAAAACCCATCTCTGAAATCGGAGTATCGCGGACGCGAATTGGGCCAAACTCTTCCAAAATTCCTTCGGAGGTTTTAAATGGACCTTCGGCCTCTGCGACATCTTCACCGAAAAAAATCACACGTGAATCCGAACGCATTTCATCGGCTAGCGCGGCAACTACCGCTTGGCGAAAACGCATTGCAGCCATAACTTCTCCTAAACCCGCTTAAAGTGCCTACTGGAAACGTTTGCTAGGGTATCTACATGTGCCACTGTGGGTCAACATTAAATGCTGGTAGTTAGGTCACCAAGGCCCATGGAGCTGCCTTTAACGGGGATTCGGGTAGTTGATGCCACCTCAAATATCGCTGGTCCTTTCGGAGGCTCAATCCTCGGTGATCTAGGCGCGAGCGTAACGAAAATTGAGACACCATCTGGTGACCCCTCGCGATCCATGGCCCCACTTGATGGCGATCGTTCGGCCTACTTTCATATCGTTAATCGGAATAAGGATGTAGAAGAAATAGATTTAAAATCTGCAGGTGGAAATAAACGTATAGGTGAACTCCTAGATACCGCTGATGTGTTTTTGACAAATTTTTTGCCATCGCGTTTAAATGCACTTAATTTATTACCATCTGATTTAATGGCCAACCGACCAGCGTTAATTATCGGCAATCTTTCTTCATACGGCGCATCGGGACCAAGTTCATTGTGGCCTGGTTACGATGCAACAGTTCAAGCTCGAACTGGAATTATGCATATTACTGGTGATCTAAATGGCTCTCCCGTAAGAACTGGTGTCTCTGTATTGGACATTGGTTCGGGGATGTGGCTTGCAATGGGTATTCTAGCAGCGCTAGTAAAACGCAACCGAACTGGAATCGGAACTTTAGTTGAAACCTCATTGTATGAAACTGGAGTCACGTGGGTTAGTTATCACTTAGCTGCATATGAACTAACTCAACAATCTTCGGTTCGTTCGGGAAGTGGCCACCCAACATTTTCACCCTATGGAACTTTTGCCACCAAGCTTGGTGACATCTGTATCGGTGTTGGAAATGATAATATTTTTTCAAAGTTAGCAATTGCAATTGAAAGGCCGGATTTGATTACCGACTTTCGATTTATAAAGAATATCGACCGTGTTGCAAATGCCGCAGAATTAAAAATCGAAATCGAAAAATCTCTATCCTTTGAAAGTTCCACTTATTGGACGCAACGATTGGCCAATACTGGAGTTCCCGTCGATGCAGTTGTCGCGCCAGAGGCTTTATTTAATGATTCTCAGGCTAAAGCAGTCGAAATATTGATTGACTACCCGGACTCGTCCGCTGGAATTACTGTCATTCCAGGCCTTCCGCTTCGATTTGATGGCAAGCGACCTCAAGTTCGCTTACCTGCACCACATAGAAAAGTTAAGAATTAAAAGACTTGGCGGTATCGGTCAACTACATCCTCGATTACTTCAATTCCTAAACCTGGTTTTTTGTTCGGCGGATAAATCCAACCATCGACCTGCTCAAAAGGCTCGGTTATCAAATCGTGTTGCATGGGATTTCGAAGGGGTTTGAATTCAAAGAGTTTGAAGGCAGGGCTAGAAAAACTTACGGCCAAGCTTGCCGCTGAAACAATTGCCGAAGACCACGCATGGGCATTTGCCTGTTTCTTATAAGAATTAATTCGTTCAACTGCCTTTACAAAACCCGTAACTCCTTCAGCTCTACCTGGATCGATTCCAAATACATCACACGTGTCTGTCTCTAAAATCTGTTCGAAGCCGGCAACATTCCACTCACGCTCTCCGTATGCAATTAAGCATTTAGCTTTAGCTTTGAGCATGCGGTATCCCTCAGGGTTCCATGCTCCTAGTGGTTCTTCGATCCAAGCGATATTTTCTTCATCAAATGCTTGAACGCGTTTAATCGCTGTTTCAACATCCCATTTGATCGCATATCCCATATCAATCATTATTGATTTATCAGGACCAATCGCTTCTCGCATGGCTCTAACATATTCAACATCTCGATCATGTTCATATCCCAAATGTGCATTTCCGCGTTTACCAAAACCAACCTTCATCCCTTGCAATCCAGTGCTGAGCCACTCTTGTGCCTGCTCAGCCATCTTTGGAATCGATGAATCATGTGCATGGCCAGATGCGATGACCGGCAATTTTTCATGTACTGAGCCGCCTAATAGTTCTAAAACACTCTTACCTAAAATTTTTCCCTTTATATCCCATAACGCAATATCGATTGCTGAAAGTGCATAAGAGGCCAATCCCCCGCGATACCCATACCACCAATATCGCTCCTTAATCATCAGCCAAATCGCTTCATTATCAATCGGATCCTGGCCTATGACGAATTCAGATAAGCCTGCAATGAGCGCAGCTACTGCGGCATTTGCCTCTTTAAACTGGGTAATCGATTCGCCCCATCCAACAACACCCTCATCAGTGGTGATTTTTACTAAACATAGATAGCGCTCGGCACCGAAGTCGTTGGGCTCTGGATAGGCCACGGGTATCGGTTCGATTTTCACTATCTTCATTGAATTTTCTCCTTAAGCTCTATCAAATTGAAATGAATACCTATAAATTATGGGCTAAGTCTACTAGCCAAGCGTGTGTGTTGAAAGGGTTATTTATGAGTTTAAGCATTCCGATTATCGATACTCACATGCATTTATGGGATCAAAAACATTCAGAGCTTAAATGGGTGTGGCTGGAAAAAGATGCGATTCATCCGATTCTTGGAAATATCGATGCCATCAAATCGATAGCTTTTACTTTGAATGATTTATGGGCTGAAGCCCGTTTTTCAAATATTGAAGGTTTCGTGCACATTCAAGCTGCAATTGGTTCTCCAGATCCTGTAACAGAGACGCGTTGGTTAGATGAAATGGCAAAGACTGGTCCCGCTCCTATGCGAATTGTCGGGGATTGCGCGCTAAATGGCGAACAGGCAATCAGTCAACTTGAAGCGCACCAAGAGTCCCCGCTTTTTGTTGGAGTTCGCGATTTCAACGCCGAAGTTATATTTGCAGCAAATGAAATTCTTCCAAACTACGAAAACTCACTACAGTATTTAACTAAAAAGGAGTTAGTCTTCGATTTAGATTGTGAGTGGCAAAATATGCCGCGTGCGTTCGAACTTGCACAGCGTCATCCAGAACTACTTATAGTTTTAGAGCATATTGGTTTCCCGCGCAAACGCGACGATGAATATTTTGCAAATTGGTCGAAAGCTGTACAGAATCTAGCCAAAGCGCCAAATGTCACGATGAAGCTCTCGGGTATCGGAATGACAGATCCCCGATTTACTAAAGAGTCATTGCGAAAGTGGGCTGAAGTTTCATTAGAAGCATTTGGTCCAAATCGCTGTGTTTTAGGCTCAAATTGGCCCGTAGATCGTTTATTTTCTTCTTACGATGTCATTGTTGGATTTATGCGAGATTACATCTCCAGTTTATCTGCGGCTGAGCAAGAGTTAATTTGTCGAACAAATGCTAAGAAGCTTTACCGCTTTTAATCCTGAGTGCGAGCGGTTTTCTCACGGCAAAGAGCTCGGGAAATGTTGCTGGCTGAGTTAATAACTCTAACGTTGGAATACGCTCTAACAATTGCCTAAGAGCAATCCGTGCTTCTAACCGTGCAAGTGGAGCGCCGATGCAAAAATGTATGCCGTGGCCGAAACTGACATGACCTTGGTCGTTGCGGAAAATGTCGAAAGTATTTGGGTTTTTAAATCTTGACGGGTCTCGGTTTGCCGCGCTGATCATGAAGTGGATGTAATCCCCCTTAGCAATTTTTTTACCC
>JANLPM010000095.1:0-6828 GCA_031367265.1 Actinomycetes bacterium | reverse complement strand
GTAAGCCAACATACGTTTTACATCGCGTTGTGCAATTGCAACTAGAGAGCCAAAGAGCATGGTGATAATGGCGATGGCTGAAAGAAGCGGCGACCATGACCATTGGGCATTGGCAAAAACCGTGTAGTAAATTCGAAGCATCGCGCCAAAGGCGGCCACCTTAGTTGCCGCCGCCATAAATCCAGTGACTGGAGTTGGTGCACCTTGATAGACATCAGGTGACCATGCGTGAAATGGAACTGCTCCTACTTTAAAGAGCAGCCCAATCGAAACAAATGCGATTCCAATAAGTAGTAGAACATCGTTTCCACTTCCACCAACGACTGACGCTCGGATTCCAGCAAAAGTTACTGACGCTGAATAACCATATAAATAAGCCATTCCAAAGAGGAAAAACGCCGAAGAAAACGCCCCGAGCAGGAAGTATTTAAGTGCCGCCTCTTGAGAGGCTAAGCGGCGGCGGCGCGAAAGCCCCGCCATCAAATAAAGCGGTAATGAGAGCATCTCAAGGGCAACAAATAAAGTGATGAGATCACTGGCAATCGGAAAGAGCATCATCCCCGAAATTGCAAAGAGTGTAAGCGGGTAGACCTCGGTGACCTGGTTGCCAGTCTGCAATGAATGGCGCTCTTCGGCAGAACCAGGAAGCGCAGCGGCGAGGGCGGTGAAGTGATCAGTATCTGCGATAAGAAAGACTGAGATGATTGCAATAATTAGAATTGAAGCTTGTAACAAAATCGCTGGTCCGTCGATGGTTACTGAGCCCATAGCGGCGGTCATCGATTGTGCGTTCCGGATTCGCCATACCTGGGCAAGCGAAAGTAGAAGCGTTCCTACTGTGATGCTGAGTTGAGTAACTGGACGTAAAGCTTTTGAAACAAAAGCTTCGACCAGAACGCCAATAAGTGCGCCACCAAGCACAATCAGAATAGGAGAAAGGAGAGTGTAATTAAGCACTGGCGCAGTAAATATCATTATTTGTCCCCACTTGTCACATTTGGTACTGGATCACTAAAACCCATTTGAGCAATAACATGTGACGCCGCTGGGTTAATGATTTTGAGAAGCGGTGATGGATAGAAACCAAGGACGACGATAATTGCGATCACTGGCGCGATGGCGATTTTTTCGCGAAGATTTAAATCACTTAGCGCTTCATTTCCCGGAGTGGTAGGTCCATGCAGCGCTTTCTGAACTGGAATCAAGATATACAGCGCAGCTAAAACAATTCCAAATGTTGCAATCACCGCGTGGACTGGATAGCGCGTAAAAGTTCCAACTAAAACTAGAAACTCGCTCACGAAGCTCGATAAACCAGGAAGTGCCAGCGATGACATTCCAGCCAAGAAAAACATCCAGGCCATAACCGGGGTAACACGTTGCAGGCCACCGAAATCGGCGATCGTTGAAGATCCTCGGCGTGAAATCATCCAGCCACCAACTAAGAAAAGGGCTGCCGTAGAAAAACCATGATTAAACATATATAACGTTGCCCCGCTGTGGCCTTGTGAGGTCATGGCGAAAATTCCCATGGTGATAAATCCGAAGTGAGAAATCGAAGTGAAGGCTATCAATCGTTTCAAATCGCGCTGTCCAATAGCAAGTATCGCGCCATAAATAATTGAGACGACAGCTAAGACTAAAATAATAGGTGTAAATCTCTTACTGGCATCTGGGAAAAGCGTCAAGCAGTAACGAATCATCCCAAAAGTTCCAACTTTATCGAGCACTCCGAGAAGCAGAACTGAAGTTCCAGGTGTAGCTGATTCTGCAGCATCAGGTAGCCAGGTATGAAGCGGCCATAGCGGTGCCTTAATAGCAAAGGCAATAAAGAAGCCTAAAAATAAGAAGTTCTGAGTAGTCGAACTCATTTCAAGATGTGAAAGCGCGGTCAAGTCGAAAGTATGTCCACCTTGAGCACCCGACATCACATACAGTGCAATGATTGAGGCCAACATCAGTAAGCCACCAAAAAGACTGTAAATTAGGAACTTAACTGCCGCCGCTGAGCGCTCACCTGTGCCATATCCACCAATTAAAAAGTAGACCGGAATCAACATTGCTTCAAAGATTACGTAAAACAAAAAGACATCAGTAGCGGCAAAAACGCCAATCATCATTGTCTCTAACGTGAGAATAAGAACATAAAAAGTTTTTACGCTCCAACGCCCACCGTAAGATTCATTCCAACCGGCCAAAACAACTATGGGTGCCAAAATCGTGGACATCAAAATTAAAACTAATGCAAGCCCATCAATGCCAAGGGCATAGTTAATTCCAAGAGATGGAATCCATGAATACTTTTCAACAAATTGAAGTTCAACATTATCGCGCTGGAAACCTACAGCCATCGCAATAGTGAGGCACATAACCACCAAAGTTGTAGCGAGTGCAGTTTGTTTTACTAATTTCTCGTTATTCTTCGGCAGAGCAACAACTGCGACCGAACCAACTAGTGGCAAGCTCATTAATAGAGTTAACCAGATCATTATTGAACCACCACCCAAATCGCTGCGATTAGCACAACTGCGCCAATTAAAATTAACGCCGCATAACTTCGCACAAAGCCCGACTGAAGTCCACGCAGAGATGAGGCTGAGCTAAGAGCTGCTCGTCCAACCCCGTGTACTGCACCATCTATTACTTTTTCATCGGTCTTTACTAAGAGTGAGGTAAACGCTTTACCAGGACGCATGAAAACCGCCTCATTGAAGCGATCTTGCATCAAATCTTGTCGGGCAATATTTGTGAAGATAGAGACATCGGCAGGAGCCACTACATCGACTTCACTCAAACCATATTTAATGAAGGCGACTGCGATACCAATGACAACCATTGCTAGCGCTAACCCAGAAACAAGCAAAGGCGAGAGAAGTTCAGTATGTTCGCCATGATTATCAAATAATGGTGATAGCCAGTTAACTAAGGCATTTCCATGACTTAAGAGATAACCCGACGTCACTGAACCAATTGCAAGCACCGCCATGGGGAGCCACATTAACCACGGTGATTCATGGGGGCGTGCCTCTTCATCCCAACGCGAAGTTCCCGTAAAAGTAAGAACCATGACGCGCGTCATATAGAAAGCGGTAATACCCGCGCCAAGCAAAGTGACAGAGCCAAGAATGATTCCCTTTACACCGCCAGAGTTAAATGCGGTTTCAATAATCTTGTCTTTTGAATAAAAACCGGCAAAAGGTGGCACACCTAAAATCGCTAAGTAGCCCAGACCGAAGGTTGCAAAAGTGATTGGCATAAATTTACGAAGTGCACCATATTTACGCATATTTACTTCGTCGTTCATACCATGCATAACAGATCCAGCGCCGAGGAACATTCCAGCTTTAAAGAAACCATGCGTCAACAAGTGCATGATTGCAAAGGCATAACCAACAGGACCAAGGCCGGCACCTAAAATCATGTAACCAATTTGAGACATCGTTGATGCAGCCAACGCCTTTTTAATATCATCTTTAGCCGTACCAATTAGGGCGCCAAACATTAAGGTAATTGCACCAACTATGACAACTAATAACTGGGCGGTTGGTGCAGCATCAAAGACAAAGTTGGAGCGGGTAATTAAATAGACTCCGGCAGTAACCATTGTTGCCGCGTGGATGAGCGCCGAAACTGGGGTTGGGCCAGCCATGGCATCTCCTAGCCACGCCTGTAACGGGAATTGCGCTGACTTTCCGGTGGCAGCCACAAGCAACATAATGCCGATAGCCGTCAACGCTGCCGTAGATGTATGACCTGCCGCAGCTTTTACCCCTTCGAATGAGACGGTTCCCATAGTTGCAAAGGCAATCATGATGGCAACTGAGAGACCCATGTCGCCAATGCGGTTCATGACAAATGCTTTTTTAGATGCCGTTGCATAGGCTGGTTTTTGGTTCCAGAAACCAATTAATAAATATGAGGCTAAACCCACACCTTCCCAACCAACATAGAGATTGAGATAGCTATTGCCAAGAACAAGCAAGAGCATCGATGCGATAAATAGATTCAGGAATGCGAAAAAGCGTCGTCGATCTGAATCATGTGACATATAAGAGATTGAATATATGTGAATTAGAGTACCGACACCTGTAATCAATAAAACGAAACAGATTGATAATTGATCTAGCATTAACCCTGCATCAATTTTAAATGTACCGACTGAAATCCACTCAAAAAGCTTTTGGGTTATTGGGCGTTGGCTATTTGATCGACCAAGCATAAGTGAAAGTTGATATAAACCTACAAAGAAAGATGATGCGGAAAGACCCGTTGCAAGTAAGTGTCCCCACTTATCGCTGCGGCGACCTGCCAGTAACAAAATTGCCGCACCGGCAAGTGGAAGTGCGATTAAATAAACGAGGCTATGTGAAGTCATCATAATTATCGCTTCAACAAACTAGCATCATCAACAGATGCGGATCTGCGTGAGCGATAAATCGTCACGATAATTGCCAGACCGACCACAACTTCACAAGCGGCAACAACCATGGTAAAAAATGCAACTACTTGGCCGTTAAGATCGCCGTTAATTCTAGAAAAAGTCACAAATGAAAGATTGGCGGCGTTAAGCATTAATTCAACGCACATAAAAACAACAATTGCATTTCGGCGGACGACAACACCAACCGCACCGATCGTAAATAAAAGCGCCGAAAGATAAAGATAATTTGCTGCGTTCATTTATTTTTCCTCCGCAACACTGGTATCAACTGTGCCTAAGTCGAAGACGGAAGAATCTAATACATCCCCGCGAGCCTTTAAGCTGGCATTAATCGAAGCTGCCGCTGCGGTGCCATCTGGTAAAAGCGCTGGAACATCCACGGCATTATGGCGGGCGAAGACACCCGGGGCTGGTAATCCTGCCGCATTTGCCAAGGAGGCTCCACGGAATCTATCGATAGAAAGTTGTCGCTGAGTAGGCTTGACTTGAATTCGATGATGATGCGCTAAAACCATCGCACCTAGGGCTGCTGTGATTAAGAGAGCTGATACAACTTCAAATGGCCAGACAAATGTTGAGAATAACAGCTGCGCAATTCCTTGCACATTTCCATTTGCATTTGCTGCTTCAACACCAATTGCGCTACGACCGAGAGTTGCGCGTCCGAGTAAAGAAACCATGAGACCGCCAAAACCAATGGCTGCGGTGACTGCAATCGGACGAAGACCTTGAATTGTTTCGGTGAGTGAATCCGATGAATCAACTCCTACAAGCATGAGAATAAAGAGAAAAAGCATCATGACTGCGCCCGTGTAAACAACAATCTGGACAATTCCAAGAAATGGCGCACCTTGTGCAATATAGAAAACTGCTAGAGAAACCATCACAAACGCCATCAGGATCGCAGAGTGAACCGCTTTCTTAACAAGCAACATGCCAAGGGCACCGACAAGTGTGAGTGGTGCAAGAATCCAGAACAGCATCGCCTCAGGTGTCGCAGTCTGGCCAACTTGGAGCGCTAACTCTGTCATTTGTTAACGTCTTGAGATGGGTGAGCTTGAATGACATCTCCATTATAATAATTGCTATCGTCCATATCCGGATACATCGGGTGTGGTGGCATTAACATTCCGGCGCGCAATGGTCCAAGCAAATCATCTTTTTCGAAAATTAATTTTTCCCGTGAATCATCGGCAAGTTCATATTCATTGGTCATCGTAAGGGCCCGAGTTGGGCAAGCTTCGATACATAAACCGCAGAAGACACAACGTAGATAGTTGATTTGATAGACCTTGCCATATCGCTCCCCTGGAGACATACGGTGTTCATCTGTGTTGTCAGCACCTTCCACGTAAATTGCATCTGCTGGACAGGCCCACGCACATAGTTCGCAGCCAATACATTTCTCCAACCCATCTGGGTGGCGGTTGAGTTGATGTCGACCATGGAATCGCTCCTGTGTCGGTGCCTTTACCTCTGGGTATTCAACGGTTTCCGGCTGCTTAAAGATCGTAGAAAAAGTGACCCAGAAGCCTTTCATGTGACCAAATAATCCAACTGAACCCGTTTGTTCAACTTGCGAAAATTCAACGTTGTTTAAATCTAACGCCTTTGCTTTCACCGGCTCTATTTTGTCAGACATCTTCAGCTCCCATAGTTGCTTGTGAAACATTTATCACACTGGTTTGTGCCGGTAGGCTTGGGACTGCAAAGTTTGGATTAGGCGCTTCTTCGATAACCGCTTTTAACTTTCTTTCCTTAGCGCTTTCAAATCCAATATTCACAAGCATTACCAGTATCACTACCAAGCTTGCAAAACCAACTACAACTAAACGCGGAGCACCCCGAAGGGACAAAACGCGAAGTGTTGCAACGACTAATATCCAAACAATTGATACTGGAATCAAAATTTTCCAACCAAACTGCATGAATTGGTCGTACCGAAGTCGAGGAAGAGTTCCACGTAACCAGACAAATACAAAGAAGAAAACTAACACCTTTGAGAAGAACCAGAGCGCGGTGAACCATCCGCCCAACCAGTTTTCAGTAAATCCAAGGAACGGTGGCGCGTGATATCCGCCAAGAAAGAGCGTCGTAGCTAGCGCAGATACTGCGATTATATTGACGTATTCGGCCAAGAAAAAGAGCGCAAACTTTAGAGATGAGTATTCGGTATGGAAACCACCAACGAGTTCGCCTTCAGCTTCAGCTAAATCAAATGGTGCGCGGTTAGTTTCGCCGACCATTGAAATCGCGTAAATAACAAAAGATGGAAATAATACAACTGCATACCATGTCGAAGATTGAGCCGCGACGATATCTGAGGTTGACATTGAACCTGAATAAATAAATACCGCAACGAGAGAAAGTCCCATGGCAATCTCATA
>JANLPM010000094.1:0-10358 GCA_031367265.1 Actinomycetes bacterium | reverse complement strand
AATATCGAAAGTATTTGGGTTACTAAATCTTGAAGGATCCCGATTCGCCGCAGCTATCATGAAGTGAATGTAATCACCCTTCGAGATTTTCTCTCCCGCAATTTCAAGGTCTTCACTAGCCACCCGTGACTGTTTAAGAATTGATGAATCAAAACGCAGAGTTTCCTCGATGACATTTTCAATTAAACTGCTGTCATCTCTAACCCTTTCTAACTGTTCTGGGTGGGCGGCAAGAGCAATTATGGCATTACCGATAAGACCCTCAGTAGTTTCAAAACCGGCGAAGAAGAGATTGACTGTAAGGCCGACTAATTCGGCGTCAGTTAGTCCGTCTTCATTTTCCTTATGTGCGATCAATCTACTTAGGAGATTATCTTGTGGGACCTCGCGCAGCTGCGCGAATAGCCCGAGAAGATATTCGCTGGCTTCTTCGGCAGTTTCATTTGCGTAGTTCGCTTCTTCGTGACTGACTCTGGCGGCGGCGCTAAAACCTGCCGCGCCATCGGACCAACGCTTTACATCCCACGCTCGCTCTAATGGAATGCCTAAAAGTTCACAGATGACAATGGCGGGCAATTGAAAGGAAAGTTTTGTAACTAAATCAAAATCTTCTTCCTTTAAGGCATCAT
The DNA here is from genome assembly GCA_031367265.1 of Actinomycetes bacterium. Classification (GTDB taxonomy): domain Bacteria; phylum Actinomycetota; class Actinomycetes; order Nanopelagicales; family Nanopelagicaceae; genus Planktophila. The sequence continues at coordinate 9,729 of JANLPM010000094.1, read as the reverse complement.
CTAAGAGTCTGGTGACAATTAACTCGATTTTAGGCTCGAGCGCAGCAATGGTGCGCGGTGTAAATGATTTGCTAACGAGTTTGCGCAAACGAGTGTGTTGAGGAGGATCTTGGAAAACTAACCAATTACTAAGAACCTCTAAAATCACTGGGTATCGCGCCCTCTCTTCATCAGAAAAATGAGCTGCCGCTTTACTCATGCGCTCACTAGCGTTTAGTTTTTCATTGTGTAACCCCGCTTCAACTTCATCGTACGGAGAAACTATCCAGGCCGATAAGTTTTCACTCCAAAACACGGGAGAGTGAGCTAGAAAATCGTTAAAGACAGGGTAGGGATTTTGAAAATATTCGGCGGATAGGAACTCAGTGGTGATCATATTTAGTACATTAACTGCCCGCCTGAGAGATTGAGAAGAGTTCCGGTCATATAACTAGAGGCATCTGAAGCAAGAAAAATTACTGCTCCGACCATTTCATTTGGTTGCGCTAATCTGCCCATGGGAATCATTGAGATAAAGTTTTTCATAGCAGCCTCGTCCTGACCTTCACGTAACATTGTTGTATCAACGCCACCAGGTGCAACTGCGTTAACACGAACTCCATCATGGGCAAATGATCTGGCTAAACCGCGCGTCATTGAGACAATGCCACCTTTGCTTGCCGCGTAAACTACTGATCCACCAAATCCACCGGTCCACCAACCTTGGGATGAAAAATTTATAATAGAACCTTTAGTTTTAGCGGCTCGGAAGGAATGGTAGGCAGATCGATTCAGGAAAAAAGTAGCTTTAAGGTTTACGTCTATCTGCAAATCCCAATCTTCTTCGGTTACTTCATCTACGGTATTACGCCGGCGTAAAACTGCAGCGCAGTGAGCAAGTGCAGCTAGAGGTGCAATATTTTGTGCTCGTCTAAAGATTTCGTCGTGGTTAGTAAGAATGGTTAAATCAGTTTCGAGAAATTGATGTCCTGAATTTTCTAATCCCGCGCCTGGAAGATCTACTGCTAAAACATGAGCACCCGCTTCGGCAAAGCCCTTTGCAACCTCTTTACCGATTCCACCAGCCGCACCTGTTACCACAACACTTTTGCCAATTAATCCGGAATCATTTCTCCACATGAGAATTTAAATAACCACCATTTCAATATCTAAGAGTTCAGCGATAGATCGAAGCTCGCTAACGCGGTGACCAATACCCAGCGCCCAATGGTGTGGAACACCAGTCGCGCTCCAGTCATCACACCATTGTCCGGGATTAACCCCAAAATCAACAAGAGAAGTTGTATTTCCAATTCGAAGCCTAGGTCCATCAACTACTACACCTTCAGAGGCTACAAACTGATACGTACCATTTTTTCGTTGCGTAACACCAAAAACAGTCACTGGTCCATGGGTAACATCGAACTCAACTGAAACACCAAAACCTCGCTTACCATGATAAACGCCGAGCCCCCGCAAAATCGGTTTTCCATTACTAATTGCCAGATGTGCCGGTCCATCATGACCCATTTCCACAACCCCATTATTGAAGTTGAGTGCTTGAAATTCAGTAAATGACCCTCCAGCGCCCATTCGATCCAGCATTAACATGCCTATCGAAGTTCGAAGTTCATACTCGCCAACAGCTGGCACTCCTTCGGCCGTTAATAATGAACATCCAAGAATCATCCCCGCCCCGAGACGCTCATGAATTTCGCCATCTAAACCGCGGTGATAATAAGCAAGGCTATTAATATCAAAGTCATCCACTAATTGTCGGAGTCCAGCTGCAACTTTACCAGCCCAGCGAAAATCATCTTCGTTGACGGTCTTATCAATTTCAAAGATTGCACGAGTCTCTTCTAAGACGGTATCAATCTGCTTTTCAGATATTTTTTCAACTCTTACGCGAAGATCATCAAACTCTAAGACCTCCATATGGCCGCCAAAATGCGTGGTCACCATCGTCATGTCGGTAGACACGTCGAGCATTCCTGGATAAACATGTCCCATAATGCCATGGCGTGAATTTCGAAGAATGCTACGAATCTTTGCAGCTTGGATCCAACTATGGATTTTTATCCAAGCACGTTCTTCGGCCAGGAAACCTGAAACAGAGCGGAACGGCACCCCTGCACGCTCAAATGCGTTAGCCATTTCAGGAAGTGGGCATGCTCCACAATATGCAAGCCACGCACCCGTATCGAAATTAGCGTGATCCATTGCTTCACTTGGTTGCAAGTTAATGAGCAGCACCGGCGCATTTGCTCGCTGCGCGATCGGGATAAACATTGATGAGGTCATGTATGTTGTTAAGTACATGATGATCATGTCACAGCCCGCAGCCCGCAGTTTTTCAGCGGCCGCTGCGCCTTCTTGGGGATCTGAAATGAAACCAACATCCACAAGTTCAACATCCATTTTTGAAATTCGCGCAGAGACAATTCGTGCAGACTCTTGAAGCTGCGGAAGGAGTTTTGGAAACTGTGGCCAGTACGTTCCAAGGCCGCCCGCAACTAAACCAACTTTGATTGGTTTTTCAGGACGCCTAGCTGGTACTAAACGTGCAGATGGGGCTGGATTGAGCGTCATAGTTACTACCGTTGATCATTTAATTTTTGTCGCACCTGGTCAAATGAAACCGCCAGGATGAGCATGACGCCTTGAGCAATGCGTTGCCAAAATGTTGGAATATCAAGAAGAATTAAACCGTTGTTGAGCACTCCGAGAACTAGAAGACCCAGAATTGTTCCAAAGACAGTTCCTCTACCGCCAGCCAAACTTGCACCACCGAGCACAATTGCAGTGATTGCCTGTAGCTCTAAACCTCTGGCTGCGTTGGGATCTCCGGCTGAGAGCTGTGAAGTAAGAATTGCTCCAGCTAAAGCAGAGGCAACTCCAGAATAAATAAAGGTGAGAAGAAGAATTCTATTTGAACGAATTCCTACTACACGCGCAGCATTTGGGTTCGATCCAATTGCATATAAAGATCTCCCGTATACCGTTTTGCGTAAAACTACAGCCCCTAGAATAGAGAGCAAGGCAAATATCACAACTGGTAACGGCACGTGGAGTGGCTGTGCCGTTCCCAGCCAGTCGAAGTTTCGCATTCCCACCGTTTGCCCATTTCCGATAAGAAGCGCAACACCATAAAGTGTCGCTAAGGTTCCAAGGGTTGTGATCAGAGATGACACGCCAACGACGGTTACAAAGAAACCATTAATTAATCCAATAACAAGCCCATAAACAAGGCAGAGAATTAATCCAGTAACTATTCCATGAGCATTTACAGTCTTAGCTAAAATCATTCCCGAAACTGCAGCCGATGACCCAACCGATAAATCTACTTGACCACTGATCATAAGAAGGGTGCCGGGTATGCAAACAACGCCGGTTACAGCCATCGCAACAAGAATATTTTTAAAATTCTCAATGTCAAAGAAATACTCACTGGTGATAGTAAAGAAGACCATCATTGCCAAAAGAAAAATAACTAACGGCGCCGTTGCTGGAATTGAGCGACGTTTTTTTGCCTCATTTACAATCGATGAATTCTTTGTCTGTGACTCACTCATTGTGGTTGGGTGCTCCTAACTCGATGCGGATACGAGAGTGTTTGCATCAACGGCATTTCCGGTGAGCTCTGAAACAATTTTCCCTCGGGCCATAATTAACGCCCTATCAGCTAAAAGAACAACCTCTTCATAATCTGAGGTCGCCACAATTACCGCCATATTGCTCTCTTTAGCTTGCTTGCGAATAATTTCATAAATATCTCGGCGAGCGCCTACATCCACTCCGCGGGTTGGTTCAACGAGGAGAAGTACGTTCACTTTTGCTTCAAACCAGCGCGCAAGTAGCACTTTCTGCTGATTACCACCTGAAAGTGTGGCAATCTCTTGGGTTGGACCTCGACGCGAGTTAATACGCAGAGCTTCGGCCCAGGTGTTAAATGCAATCGCCTCAAGGCCCGATTTAATAAAGCCAAAGCGCCCCATTGTATGCCAAGCTCTGACGCAGAGATTCTCAGCTACAGAACGACTACCGAATGATCCGAGTCTCTGGCGATCTGCAGGTAAATATCCAATTCCTGCCTCCGCTGAAACACCTGGGCTTTTAGGTATAAATCGCTTACCAAAAATCTCTATTTCTCCGCCAGAAAGTGGACGCAAACCAAACATACTTTCCAAAATCTCGGCCGAACCAGATCCAATTTTACCAAATATGCATACAACTTCGCCCTCATCAACTGAAAAAGAGACATCTTCAAACTCAGTGAAGCTGGCTAGATTCTTTATTTCAACGGCTTTTTTTACCGTATTAACGGGCAAAGGTCTCGCGTTTTTAGCCGCTTCATGACCTAACATCGCAGTAACTAGTTCATCGCGACTGGCTTCTCTGCCTGCTGTCGTTAAAACCGAATTTCCATCGCGCAAAACTTGTACTCTATCTGCCACCTGAGCAACTTCATCGAGGCGGTGCGTTATATAAATCATTCCAACACCCTGAGATTTGAGTTGCTGCATGACGATAAAGAGTCGATCTACTTCTACGTTTGAAAGCGCCGCCGTTGGTTCATCTAAGACAAGCACTTTTGCATTTTGGGTTAATGCTCGAGCAATTTCAAGTAACTGGCGCTCTCCGACTCGCAGTGAACCAGCCATAGCGTCAACTGGAATATCAACTTCAAGTCGGTCGAGCACATCTTTAGCTTTGCGACTTAACTCTTTCCAACTTACCAAACCTTTTGCTTTAGGCCACTGACCAAGAAAAATATTTTCTGCCACAGTCAAAGTCGGTGCATCGTTTAACTCTTGAAAAATCATTCGAACACCGAGTTGGCGCGCTTGATATACATCAAGTCGCGCCAACTCAGAGCCCTGAATTGTTATGGTCCCGCTAGTTGGAGAAACATCACCTGCAAGAATTTTGACAAGAGTTGACTTGCCTGCCCCGTTTTCACCAAGAAGTGCGAGCACCTCACCAGCGTTTAGAGAGAGATCGACACCGTGTAAAACTTCCACCCCATTAAATGACTTATGGATGTTTTCCAGATGTACTAAATCAGCCTTCATAAATTCCTGCGATTCCTTCCTTTAGTTAGCTATAACAATTCATCTAAGGATTTGAACTCTATTACACCATCGCTAATTAGCAGCCGGTGACTTTGAAGTTCTTATCAATATTTCCAGAGTTGATAGCAACGTGCTTAATCTTTAGCTGGAATGGAACCTTCTTGCCCTTAATTAGGTCAAGTAGGTAAGGGACGCCGATTTCACCGTAACGCTCTGGGAAATAAGCAGTGCTACCGATCCAGTGTGGTGTGTTTTTGATATCGCACCATGCTGAAGCTGAAGCACCTTGACCACCTGCATAAATATCGTCTGCGCGACCAACTTGCTTTGCAGCAGAGAAGGCGCCTTGGATGCCTTCGTCATTGATTGCAACAACGATGATGTGATGCTTTCCTGGAAGTGTTGTCAAAGCATCTGGCATTACGGCAAGCGACTTATCTAAACGGCCAGCATCGTACTTCTTAAGTTTAGGTGCAATGACCCCAGCGCCACAGACGCTCTCGAAGCCTGAGCGATATCCACCCATACGTGCTTCATTAACAAGTCCGACACCATAATCTTCTAATGAAATCCAAGCATCGAATTCACAGTTGAAGTTCTTTTTGAAATACTGACCAAGTGCTTTTCCAGTTACAAATCCCGCACCCGCGTTATTTGCTCCCATGAAAGCGGTTTGGCATGGATCTTGCTCAATATCGATTGAAATAACTGGTACTTGTGGTCCAGCTTTGCAGATTGCAGCGGCTGCATCTGAAACGGCATTAAAGTTCAAATAACCTTGAACTTTCTTTAATTTAAATGTCTTTGCACAAGCAAGTGCAAGATCGGCTTTAAGGTTTCCATCGCAAAATATAAATTTTGCTCCGGCTTTTTTAGCTTCACGTGCAATTGAATCGTGAACATCTTTTCCGAATCCAATTGCGTCAGAAAGCCCGATAAGACCGATTGTGATTCCTTTACCGCTTCCCGGAACTGCTTTGCGGAAATCAACATCTCCGGCTGACGCTGGGATTATTTGAACGCTCAACATAGTTGCCGTGGCGATTGCTGCCACAACACCTAATAGAGATTTTGAACGAAGAGATCTCTTCATATGAGATAGGTACCTTTCCTAATAGGTGTGCCGAGGGATTCATTCCTAGATGGAGTTATCGAACCCGACAGGTAATGGAATCGTTTCCAATAACATCTATTCTGTCAAGAGGAAACGAACGATCGTTCCTAAACTGTTATAGAAGAAACCTCTGAATTGAACCTGTTCAATTTTCGGGCTCAACTAAAACGCCTAGGAAAAAAGCACGCCTTGGAGCTGAGAAAATCTTTCACCCATCATTCGATACCCGGTTGAATCTGGATGAAGTTCATCGGGGAGGTGGTTCTTATCGGCGATGCTGAAGAGTTCCAGGCCATCCATAAAATGTAGATTGCTATCACTGCGTCTTTTTACAATCTCTTCAAGGAGCACGCGAGATCTCTTTAAAGTTAGCGCACCTGCGGCAAGTTCTGGTGCTCTCTCTTTGGCAAACAAGCGGTTCCCGTCAATCATTGTTGGTCCTGGACAGTCTTCATGGAAAGGGCAGACAATAGATGAGATTACTAAAATCGGGGTTCTTGCGTGTCTCTCTCGTAAAATATCTAAAAAATTATGAACTGCTGGAATAAAAGCTCTCTCGCGCATAGAATCTGCATTTACGACGTTGATTCCAAGTTTTAGTGAAATGAAATCAGCTGGAAGCGAAGCCATTGTTCTTGCCACAAAGCCATCAAGTTGACACTCTCCTGCAAGACCAAAGTTTCGTAAATCTAGATTGAGAAGTTGGGAAGCCCTTATCGGCCAAGCATCCATTGGTCTAACCGCTTCACTGCACTGACTAATGGAGCTTCCGTAATGTAACCAGGTCTTTCTCGTCTCTTGATCACTCTTGGAAATTTCCTGATTCGTCGAAATCTTTCGTACCTCAACAATCGAAGTAGTGGGAAACCAAATTTCAATTTCTTTTTTATCGTGTCCCAATCCATCAAAATTAAGGATGTCAATCTCCCCAACCTCTAAGGTCTCAGAAAAAACCGCCGGTGCTGTAGCCGTAAGACGTAACGTGTTTCCGTTTTCAGCAATCAAGGTTTTAGTTTCCACGCCATTGACTAAGAGATCAAAGGCCGCGGGCCGTTTTTCCTCGGAGATGCCCGTGATTACTAATTTAGATACACGAACTTCAAGTGAGATTAAATCTGCCGTTGTTGAAAATCGAAGGCGCACTCCCGAAGGGAATTTAACGTACCTCTCCATTCCGGGATCGGCAAACTGACTGCGAGTCCAATCAGGCAAGCGTCTTGGAGTTACCCAGCCCTCGACATCACAATCGAAATCAAGTGCACCAACTACTTCTATAGCGTCACTTTGGATGGTGTGCTCAAACATTTTTACCCCTTCAAAACTATTCATTTGCCCTATCGGTCACTCTTTCAGATATTCGAAACTTGTCAATGTAATCCCGATCAAGTTCCCAACCTAGACCAGGGTTATTATTTAGTTGGATGTGGCCATCTTTAAGCTTAGGGCGGTTTGCCAGCAAGTTATGCCAAATTGGATCTCTATCAGGATGGAAATACTCTACGTATGTTCCGTGGGGTATTGACGCCAGTAGGTGTGCTGACACTTGTGCTTCCTCATGGTGCGCCATTTTTATATCGTAAACAGAGGCCATTGCAGCAACTTTGCGCCATTCAGTTGGACCGCCAGACCATGATGAATCAAAATTACAATAATCGATCGCTCCAGTTTCCATCAGGTCGCGACATCCCGCAGCTGAAAACTCACTCTGTCCTGCACATACTGCAACACTTCCGCCATATCTAACATCGCGCATTCCTTTGCGATCATTTTGCCATATGCATGGCTCCTCGAACCACAGTAGATTGTCATCTGCTACAAGTTTAGAAAACTCAATTGCCTGCGCAGGTGTATAGCCTTGATTGGCATCTACCGAAATACGAAAATTATCGCCACCCACTTTGTGCGCCTCTTTAAAACGTTTCGCATCATCGGCTGGTGACATCCCGCCAATTTTCAATTTCATGCCAGCAAACTCTTCCTTAAGCAAATACTCAACTTCTTCTTTAATTGAGAGATTGCTCCCGTAATATCCACCAATTGTGATAACTGGAACTCTAGAGCGATAACCACCCCAAAGTTTCCATAATGGCACATCTAGTGCTTTGCCAAGAAGATCCCACAAGGTCACATCGATAGATGCGCAGGCCACGAGCCCAAGTCGACGATCGCGAAGAATGTCCCATGTTGCAGGTCGTGCGACTTCCCAAAGTTTTTCAATCGCCGAACCGTCTTGGCCGATTAGCAGTGGGGCAATCTCATCCTGAATAATATTTTCAATCTCTAATAATGATGCATCCTCATCACCGGCATATGCCTCGCCGACTAGCCCGCTAGCAGTGTGAATACGGGTGATTACGGTAGAGCGATGCGTCATCTTGTAATGGCTACCGCGGTAAGTACGGGCTAAAGGCACACGAATAGCTTCGGTTTCAATTCGTGTGATTGTCAGATCCTTCATGCCACTTTTCCGCCTAATCTCTCGTTTCTGGAAACGTTTCTATTTTATGCCACGTATGAGGGGTGGTGTCAAGGGCGGCAATGCGAAATCATTGGCCTTGATCACGATGGGAGAACAAGTGCCAAAAGGCAAGCCTTTTAAAAAGCCTTCAACAACGCCTGTAACGATTCATGATGTCGCAGCACGTGCAGGTGTTGCAATCTCCAGTATTTCTAGAGTCCTCTCGGGCCACCCAGACGTCTCAGAGAGAATGAGAGTTAAGGTTCTCAAAGCAGCCGATGATTTGGGTTACGAACCAGATTTCTTCGCGCAATCATTGCGCAGTGGTGCCACGAAAACAATTGGCTTTATTATTCGCGATATTTCTAACCCATTCTTCGGAGTAATCGCTCAATGTTGCGAACAGGAGCTCCGAAAAGCTGGCTACTCAATGTTGCTTATGAATTCCGATGGCGATGTTGCAACCGAAAATACCAATATCGCACAATTAAGACGACGAAAAATTGATGGACTGATTGCATCTTTGGTATCTGAAGATGTTCCTGAATTAAAAGGCGCCTTAGAAAAACTAAACGCACCTGTAGTTCTTCTCGACCGTGAACTCGCGGGCTTCAACTCGAGTGCCATTCTTACAAATCACCACCAAGGAATTGAAGATGCGACGGCAGATCTTATTTCAAGGGGACACGCTCGAATCGCTTTTATTTCGGGAAGTACGCGCGTCTATACCACTCGTGATCGCTTAAGGGGATTTAAGAACGCCTTTAAAAAGGCCGGCGTGGGGTATCCCATCGATTTGGTTTCGCTCGGGAAATTTGATGCCGAGTTTGGTGAGTCTGAAACTAAACGACTTTTTACACTGAGAGATCGTCCAACAGCATTAATTAGTGGAGGCATTGGAAGTACAGCGGGCGCGATGCGTGGTTTGAAAAAACTTGGATTAGTTCCTGGAAAAGATCTTGCATTTATCGCGATCGACGAATGGCCAATGTTTGATGTCTTCGGTCAGCAATATTCTTCAGTTTATCGGGACGCTGCGATGATTGGACGAGAAGCGGCGGCCGCACTCTTAGAAATGATGAACGGCGGAAGTTCGAGAACAA
>JANLPM010000041.1:0-6383 GCA_031367265.1 Actinomycetes bacterium | reverse complement strand
GGAGATATCCAACTAGAGCCCTCTCTCCCACCACGAATTGCCGCAATTTCAGCTTCAAAGACTAATTGGTAAATATCCTTAAATGCATTTATAAGAATGTCGGCCTCCTCTTCCCGCAATAATCCGGCAGAAGCGGCGCGCTTTAAGCGATCGATAGTGCTGCCACGGACATCGCCTTGTGCAATAGCAAGCCACCGAGCCAACGCGCAGATTGGAGTTAATCCACCCGCTTTCAAATCTAAATTGCCGCGGTGTTCCCCCGAATGTTCGACAACAAATCCACGGACAAATCCAATCGGTGGCTTCTTGGCCACAGTAAATCTCAGAAGTGCTCCTAGAAATTCACTGCTGCGCGTTGTGGCCCGAATTGTGTCAGTAACTGTGCGACCTAACGCCAATTGAGTGAGCGGTTGGCTATCGGCGGATATAGATGACAGTAGTAGAGCACCTGCTCTCGTTGGATCGGTTAGCCAACCACTTGATACTTCAATCCAAGAAGACTTAGAGCGAGTAAAGAGTAAATTATCTGCATTAGCACCATTCGGACAGCGATGAAGGCCACATAACTCCATCTGATCAAGCATGTTCTTGGCGTTTCTTTGAATCTCTTCTGCTGGATCAATTGACTCAACTAGATCGGCCCAGACAATTGCCGTATCGACATCAGAAATTGGCAACGGTTCGCCGCGTGCCATTGAACCAAGCATCAGCCACGAGTGGGTTACGGGGGTTTGGATTGAGTCAGAGAGTTTGAGTAGTCGGACAAGTATTGCACCGACAATTGCCGACATTAGCCCGCCAACGTGGAGCGCCGGAATCCCCGAATCATGCAATTCAACTAATGATGGTGACAAAAGGCGCGATGCGTTAGCAAGTTCTTCGATGTTCTGAGCAGATTCAATTGCGCCGCGAATTAAAAGCGGATTCCGAAGTTCTACTGAGGATAAATCCATGGCCCGCACAATGCCAATCGGTTTCTCGTACTCATCAATTACTACAAGATGGTGCACACCAGCTTCGACCATAAGTAAGAAGGCTGCGGCAAGTGTGGTGTTGTTTGGCACCGTTATTAATGGCGCACTCATAATCGCGCGCACCGGCGCATCAATACTCACCTCGCCACTTCCGACACGGCTACGAAAATCGCGATCTGTTACCAGTCCTAATTCATCTCCCGCACGAATTAACGCACACGATTGTTCAGAATCAGTAATAGCTGTAGCAACTTCACGCACGGTCGCTGAAGCATCACACCAAACAATCGGGCGCATGTAACGAACCACTCTGGATTGGGAGTCTGACATGAGAGCACTAGCGGTGAGGCGATGTCGAGTAACTAATGTGCCAAAATGATTAAACGCTAGAGCAGATGCGTCGCCAACGATAGAACGTGGATCTGGTAAGCGATAACACAACGTATCCTCGGCGGCACGAACTGAAAACTCTGGTGGCAATCCCGTCAGAAGTGAAATGTGTCCGAAAGCATCACCAGGTCCAAGTAGATCTACAACATTTCCGCGATCTAATACCTCCACCGATCCGGCTCTGACCATATATATGTGATCAAGTGGATTTGATCCGGCGGTGACAATAACCGTACCGAGGCCGAAATATTCGACTTCAACTTTGCTCGCTAAACGCTCAATGTCATCCGTGGGCAGTGCGTTAAATGGTGGCTGCTTAGCAAGAAAATCCGTGAACTCCTGCATGGGCGACCTCCGATTGCATCGTTGACATCACGGAGAAACTAAGGACATATTAACGCTGGACTCTACGAATACCCCCATTAGTAACGCACGATGACACGAAATTACGCCGCACTCTCTTCGCGGATTGAGATTCCAGAAGCAGGAGAAATGACCTCAGGTTCAACGATAATCTTTTGGACAGGCGCACTTACCTCACGAGCAGCAACTTCAATCGCGGTTGGGCGACCGGCTTTGCGCTTACGCGAAATAACTAGACCACCTTCAAATAGTTCGCCTCCCCACACTCCTGCTGGCTCTTGGCGAGATAAGGCACCCGCTAAACATTGCGAGCGCACGGGACAAAGACCACAGAGCGACTTAGCTTCGGCAATTGCCAACTCATCTTCGGAGAAGTACATCTCAGGATCTGCAGTGTGGCAGGGCAAATTAAATGATGAGCCATCGCTGTGAGTGCCAGTTACGGCATCCAAACCGATCTTCTCATCTGCCCAGCCTGGTACTAATAGTTCACTGAAGAGAACGCTCATCGTCCTCACCTCTTCTCTCTCTTAGTCGTACTCCGTTTGTCCATACTTATTAGTTAGTTTTAGCTGTATTCGGGTAATGAAAAAGGGCCCGAATCCTTTGTGGATTCGCGGCCCTTGGCATCTGTTCTCAGTCGATGTTATCGAGTTGAACTCCAAGTGGCCTCGTATCCGGCATAAAACGCTGCGTAAAATGCATGCTTTGCCGTATGCCAAGCGGTGCGCTTATTGGTTGTATGACCCGTAGGGATCAGCGCAGTAGGCATTGCCTTTGCTGATACGAATGATGTGTTAGACATATTCGTTTCTCCCTTTCGACTCATCCTCATTTCGCCAAGAAATGTAGGAGCGGTAAGAGTAAAGCATGGCCCGTTATTTGCGCAAGTTAATTAATTGAATCTCTCGGATTCCCCTAATATTTTCAGGAATAGCTATGAAATGAGGCCGGCTTCAACGAGAAAACGTGAAGGTTTGCCACGATAACTTAAGTGCAAATCTACTTTGGCACGCGTGATTCCCACGTAAAAGAGCCGCCGTTCTTCATCGATTGATGCTTGATCATTGCTCGTTGATGAGTTTTCAAGTGGCAATACCCCTTCGGTTACACCCATAAGAAAGACGCGCTCCCATTCAAGACCTTTGGCAGCATGCAATGTAGCCAAGGTTGTCACCGGCATTGTTGGTGGATTATTTTGTTGAACACGATCTTCGAGTTCGCGTAAGTATGTGCGCAAATTCTTTGGTGAAAAGCCTGAATCCCCGTCTAGCTCGCGCGCTAAGTGCAAGAGTGCAGCAATACCATCAATATGAGCGCCAGTTAAAAAGGGTTGTGCAAGGGTTCTTAACTCATCTAACCATGAGACACCATGTGTTGGAATTACTGAAGCATTTCTGACTAACTTTAAAAACTCCCGAACATCGGAACGATCAAAGAATCGATCACTATTGCGCACTTGATATGGCAGCTTTGCCGCATTCATTGCGCGCTCCAGGGAATTGAGTTGGCTATTCGTACGTGCTAAAACGGCAATTTCTTGGGCCGGCGTGCCTTGGCTGAGCAACTGTTGAATCCAATCCACGATTCCCGCAATCTCTGAACTCTCATCTTTAAAAGCATCTACCGATGGTTTATCACCGTGATCGTTGAGTGCAACTAACTCTTGACCCATCGCGGCTTTGCGCAAAATACTATTGGCCATAAAAGTAATCTCAGGCGTTGAACGATAGCCCGTGGTTAAACGAACAACTTCGGCCTCTGGAAAACGATTAGTAAAAGAGTTTAAGAAGACCGGAGTTGCACCAGCAAAAGAATAAATTGTTTGCGCAGGATCTCCAACCACACAAATTTCTTGTCTAGAACCGAGCCATCCGTTAATTAGGCGTTGTTGCAACGGTGAAACATCTTGATACTCATCTATCGTGAAAAAGCGATATTGATCGTGCACCCGTTCACGAACTTCGCGCTCTTGTTCAATCATCGCCGTTGTCAGAAGCAATACATCTTCAAAATCCATCGCCCGCTCTTGCGCCTTAACTGATTCATAAGCGGTGTACACCTTGGCAATTTGTTCGGGGTTAATGCGGGGTTTAAGTGGACGTTTACCAAGTTCAGATAAGTAATCCGAAGGCGCAATTTGCGAAACTTTGGCCCACTCAATCTCTGTTGCAATATCGCGCATCAAGTCGCGCGAAGTAATGCTTAGCTCTCCCGTTAGTTCTGCACGCTTTATCGCATGCGTGATGAATGCCGACTTTGATGTTATTAAATCTGGCGTACGACCGCCGAAGACCTGGGGCCAGAAGAAAGTAAGTTGTCTAAGGGCAGCCGAGTGAATGGTACGTGCGGCAACTGCAGGAACACCTAACGAGCGCAGACGCATCCGCATTTCACCCGCGGCTCTTGCAGTAAACGTCAGCGCCAAAACTTTGTGTGGATCCATAACTCCAATTGCAGCGGCATAGGCAATTCGATGCGTGATTGCTCTAGTTTTACCGGTGCCGGCACCTGCGATTACACAAACTGGTCCGCGTGAAGCGATTGCGACTGCGCGTTGTTCGGTATCAAGGGCCTCCAGAATCTCTTCGGCACGAACTCCATTGCTCACGGTCTCCAACCACCGGTGACCTCGATGCGGATTAAATAAAAAATCGGAAAGCTATTTATCATGGTCTCCAACTTACGCCGCCGATTAAATCTGCAACTGCATATCCAGGTTTGGCGATGTACCAGCCCGTAATCATTTTGCGTGCAACCGAAATTGCTGGAGGTAATAATAATTCTCCCATGGCAATCGCTTTCTTCATTTCATCGCGGCTAAACCAAGCAATCTCGGTTATCTCTACGCCATCTGGTTTAGCTGTATCTGGATGATCAGTTTTAGCTTCAAAGGCAATCATAATTGATGCAGGAAATGGCCAAGCCTGGGAAGTTAAATAATTAATATCGTTGCAGTACACGCCTGCTTCTTCATACACTTCACGTGATACACACTCTTCGAATGACTCACCGGGTTCGACAAAGCCAGCAAAAGTTGAGAAGCGTTTTTCCGGCCAAACTCCTTGGTGTCCGAGCAGAATACGATCTGCAGCATCTTTTACTAAAACTATTACGGCTGGGTCGGTGCGCGGATAATGTTGCGACGAGTCGGCGACACAGACACGCACGCTTCCACCGAGATCACTGACTGTCTCTGCGCCGCAACGCGAGCACCGAGGATGCGTGGTGTGCCAATTACTTAACCCAATCGCGTGCATCGCAAGCGTTAACTGAACCTCATTTAAATCTGCACCGGTTTCGCGCAGAGTTTTAAAGCCTTCAAATTTAATCTCTACCTCGGTTGGCTCATTAATCCAGGATGTGTGCCAAGCAAAATAAACCTGGGCGCCATCGCGCTCAGTACCGAGGAAGTATCGCTCCCCGGTTTCAAAAGTAGACGTTAGAAGTTCAACCTCTTCGGCGTTCAAAAAACGAAGTGCACCATCGCCTGCGCCGATATGACCGTCAATTACTGGCACTATCTTGGCCGATTGCCACAGCACGGCTAATTGCACCGAATCGATGCGTTTTTCGCTCGCGCGATCGATGGGTGAGAGAGATTGGTTACGTGCGCTCATGGAACCGTCAGACTACTAGCATCGCCCCATGCGCCTAACATCATGGAATTTACTGCATGGAGAAGCTATGCCTCCGGATAAAGAGGCCAATAATTCGGCTTTATTGAGCGCTGAAATCGAGCATTTACAGAGTGATCTGATTGGGTTGCAGGAAGTCGATTACTTTTTAACGCGTTCTGGAACCCAGAATCATGTCGGAAAAGTTGCCGAAATCATGGGGGCAGCGTATTGGGCCTTCGCACCATCTCTCTATGGATCACCCGATGAAGACTGGCGAGCTCCAAAAGATATTGATGCGAAAGTCGTAACTGATAAAAGTGAAGTTGGAATGCCTGGATATGGAATCGGAATTGTTTCAAAGATTCCAGTTGCGTCATGGCACCGCTTAGAGTTGAGAGGTTCACCCCTTGGCGTTCTGATGGCTTTTCCCGTTGATGGAAAGTTAAAACGTTTTTATGTGCGTGATCACCCGCGCAGTGCACTTGGCGCAGTTTTGGAAAATGGTTGGTTGATAATTAATACTCATTTATCGTTTGTTCCCTTTTTTAATTTAGCTCAGTTAATTAAGATCAAGCGCTGGGCTAATTCGCTAGGTATAACCGATAAATCCAAAATTATTATTATGGGGGATTTAAATATCCCTTTTGCAGTTTTTGTGCGCGGAATAAAGTGGCGTTCGCTTGCCACACAGCGAACATTTCCAAGTTGGTATCCAAAAGTTCAGATTGATTTCATTCTTTCACAAAAACTTAAACCATCTGATGTTCAACATATTCAATATCCACACTCGGGAATGAGTGATCACTTGCCGCTGCAGATTGAAGTTGATGTTATTTAAATCGCTTCCTCGATTGATTGAATCAAAGTGATAAGCGAAGCCTCATCCAAAAGATCTGCTGGACGGTCGGTCACCGACGTTGGAACATAATGAAATGCCGCACTAACCGTTGAAATATCGACACCCGATAACTTGGCCCAAGCTAAGCGATACATAGCTAATTGAATGGCTGCCGATGCACCTAGCTTCTTAGACCCT
>JANLPM010000038.1:0-6071 GCA_031367265.1 Actinomycetes bacterium | reverse complement strand
GCTGCCATTGAGGCTGCATCCGCTTCAGTTAATATATTTGGCGCACTTACACCAATAAACACATCTGCATCTTTCATGGCTTCTGACATATTCCCCAAGAAGTTGTTTGGATTGCTGTTATCAATAAACCACTGCTGCATAACATCATTTGATTTCATGCTTTTGCTAATTACTCCTGAGTGGTTAAAACCAATAATATTCTTTGCGCCATTGAGAGTGAGTAATCGTGCGATTGCATTACCAGCTGCTCCAACTCCGCTAAGAACAATCTTTACTTTACCTAAATCTTTGTTTACAAGTTTGAGTGAATTACGAAGCGCGGCTAATACAACGATGGCCGTACCATGTTGGTCATCGTGAAAAACGGGAATATCTAATAATTCACGGAGTCGGCGTTCGACTTCGAAGCATCGAGGCGCCGATATATCCTCCAAATTTATTCCACCATAAACTGGAGCAATTAACTGAACCGTACGAACTATTTCATCTACGTCCTGGGTATCAAGGCAAACTGGCCAAGCATCGACATCGGCGAAGCGTTTAAATAGTGCGGCCTTTCCCTCCATGACTGGAAGTGCTGCAGCTGGGCCGATGTTTCCGAGCCCTAAAACCGCAGATCCGTCGGTTACAACGGCGACGGTATTTCGCTTGATTGTTAATCGTCGCGCATCGGCAGGATCATCAACTATCGCTTGGCAAATACGCGCGACACCAGGTGTATATGCGCGCGATAAATCATCACGTGTTTTGAGTGGCACTTTTGAAGTTACCTCTATTTTCCCACCAAGGTGCAATAAGAAGGTACGGTCGCTAACTTTACGAACCGTTAAATCGGGATTCTTAGCAAGAGCAATTGTAATTTCATCGGCATGTGCGGAATCAATAGTGTCGCAAGTAATATCGATGACGACTTTTTCTAAAAGAGATTCGACCACGTCCAAAGCGGTAATTGTTGCACCCGCTTCAGAGATGACAGTCGTCGCTAGTGCTACGGGCTGAGAAGAAGGAGGACCTTCAACGCGAATTGTGATTCCATATCCAGGTGATGTTGATGCCATTTATACAACCCCATATAGTCTGTCGCCGGCATCGCCCAGACCAGGAACGATGTATCCATTTTCGTTGAGTCGCTCGTCAAGTGCTCCTGTGACTATCGTAATTGGAACTTCACTCGATGCAAACTCTTTTTCAACTGCTGAAATCCCTTCAGGTGCGGAGAGGATACAAATGGCAGTGATGTCATTTGCCCCTAAATCGATTAAATAGTGAAAGGCGGAAATCAATGTTCCACCAGTTGCAAGCATTGGATCTAAGACAAAAACATGACGGCCAGATAAATCATCTGGCAATCGGTTCGCGTACGTGCTGGCTTGAAGTGTTTTTTCATCACGAACCATTCCAAGAAAGCCGACTTCAGCCGTTGGAATCAACTTACTCATACCTTCAAGCATTCCAAGACCTGCACGCAAGATTGGAACCACAACCGGCCGAGGCTCTGCCATTTTTAGCCCGACAGTTTTGGTAACTGGAGTGGTGATTGAAACTGAGTGTGTACGAACATCACGAGTGGCTTCATAGGCGAGAAGAGTCACAAGCTCTTCAACGAGTCGACGAAAAGTTGGTGAATCCGTACGTTCGTCGCGTAAAACCGTCAATTTATGCGCAATTAAGGGGTGATCGGCAACGTGTACTTTCATGCCCCTTACCTTACAGCTCTTTCATTCCTTTCCAATGAGTGCAACTATGAGCGTATGTCAGAACTAGACGATGATTTTGCAGAGGAGATTGAGGAGTTCGATGCCTTGGATGCAGACGTTAGTACGAAAGTAACCAGCATCACAAATGAACTAGATATCGCAGTTGCCGCATGGCATGAGGACGGTCGATGGAAGTTAGGAATATTGCCTGATCCGACAGACATTGCCCAGATAATTACGAGTCTTAAATCGCAACAGACAAATGGTGGAGCGATTGCACTCATTTCTATTGACGAAGAGTTTTTCATTTTAATTAGAGTTTTAGGTGCGCATATTTCGCTATTTTTGAGTGACGCAACATGTGCTTTGGATTATCAAGTTGCTGAAGAGTTGCTTGGGATTGCAGATTTACCACTTCCCGAGGAGGATGAAGAAGCTAATCCAATCGGGCATTTGGAGATATTGGCGGATTTAGGAATGAGTGGCATGGAAATTTCAGCGCTCTGCGATGATTCTG
The DNA here is from genome assembly GCA_031367265.1 of Actinomycetes bacterium. Taxonomy (GTDB): domain Bacteria; phylum Actinomycetota; class Actinomycetes; order Nanopelagicales; family Nanopelagicaceae; genus Planktophila. The sequence goes on along the minus strand of JANLPM010000038.1, from coordinate 3,857 downwards.
CATTATTTCCAGATGAACAACTAGAAGCAATTGCTAGCCGACTTGGTTTCGGAGATCAGTTTGTCGAACTTCTTCAACTGTGAACGACGAAATATTGATGCGTAAAGCTTTAGCTGTAGCGCAGAATGCCCTTGATAGCGCAGATGTTCCCGTAGGCGCGGTTATTGTTAATAAGCTAGGTGAAATTATTGCCATTGGTCATAATGAGCGTGAACTTCTGCAGGACGCGACAGCGCATGCAGAAATCGTTGCGATGCGGCGTGCCTCAGAAAAACTAGGTCAGTGGCGCCTAGAAGAACACACGATTATTGTCACACTTGAGCCGTGTGCAATGTGTGCGGGAGCAATTGCACAGGCGCGATTTTCGACACTCATCTTTGGTGCATGGGATGAAAAAGCTGGTGCAGTGGGCTCAGTTTGGGATCTGCTTCGCGACCCACGTGCCATATCTAAAATCGAAGTGCGCCCAGGAATACTGGCAGATGAGTGTTCTAAAGTTTTGAAAGATTTTATACAAGGAGTTCGTAAGAAGGATTCAGAATGACCATTGAACCCTCTTCTTCTCCAACCATACCCTCAGCTCGCATCTGAGATCCAACTTCGAGTCCCGCTATTTCACGTCTGCCTAAGAACGCCAATGAAACACCGCCAGTTTCATCCCAAATTTCAACTTGCAACGTGGGCGCTGCACCGCGCGGCGCGGTCTTAATTGAGGTCACACGCCCCTGAACCTGCGCACGATTTCTCCATTTAATCTCACCAATTGCCGTGATGTTTGGTGCGTAATGACTAACTGGCTCAATAATGATTGGCGTAGTCACTTTCGGTTTAGGTGCAAGCGAGGAAATCGCCTCTGCATGCGGAGGATGTACAACAAGTTGATTGGTTGAGGTAATACGATGGACATCGAAAGGAACGATAGTTGCTACAACGCGGGGGAGTTGTGAGATAGGTGCGGCAATTTCCTCAGCTGTCTGATCATGCAAAATCTTCCCAAGAAAGCGCGAATAAGAACGTCGAGGCAAAAGTAGAGTCAGCTCAACATCACTGGCCGAGGTTGTTCGAATTGCGTAGTCAACTGCAGCATTTGGAAGTCGACGATCCGGACAATCTATTAATTCAAGTGACACATCGGATAACCCTGGATTAGCCGCCCATTCGGCTGATATAGCTTGGGCGCGTTGATCATCAATGACGAAGTGAACTGCATTCAAGTGTTGCGGATTAAAGCTTCGCGCATATCGAATAGCTCCAACAGTTGCCAAATCGACACTATCCACCAAAACAGTTACATCATGTTTTGGAATCGACATTGCACGAGTTTCCTTAGCATTAGCACGAAGTGCTGACTGCTCTTTGCGGTACTGTCGATTCAAGCGTAGGAGTAAAGCCACAAGAATTGGTGTAAGTACAATAATTACCCAAGCACCTTCGGTAAATTTAACGATGGCAAAAATAATTACAATCGCCAAAGATACGACCCCTGAGAGGGTATTAATGGCATATCGATAATGCCAATTTTTATCCTTATTCGTTAGTGCCCGCTTTGCCATTCCAAAGCCAACCAGCGTGAAGCCGGTAAAAACACCAAGTGCATAGTAGGCAACTAAGTGTTCTACAGATGCCCGAGTTATAATTACTAATACAGTTGCGGCACCAGCGAGTAGGAAAATGCCATTTGAAAATGCTAAACGATGTCCTCGTTTTGTAAGTTGGCGCGGCAAGAATCCATCATTTGCCACAAAATTAACTAAATAAGGGAAACCACTATAGGCAGTATTCGCGCCGGTAATTAAAATCAACATCGTCGCGCCTTGAACCACATAAAAGAAAATAGAACCGAAAGCTCCATTTCCGAGAGTTGCCTTAGCGATTTGCGATATTACCGTTGGAGATCCTGATGTGAATGGAGTGGAATACGTCGTATGCGCGAACCAGGAAACTCCAAAGACTAAAGTTCCAAGGATTGCACTCATAGTGAGAAGAGTTTTTCTAGCATTAACGCCTTCAGGAACTTTAAAAAGGGCTACTCCATCCGAGATTGCTTCAAGTCCCGTCAGGGAAGAACCACCGTTTGCAAACGCGCGCAATAAAATGAAAATTGCCGCGAAATTTAGGAGGCCTTTTGCTTGTCCAATTTGAACTGCACCATGTAAATCAGCAGGGTTATATTGTGTAAGCGTCCCAGTAACAGTGCGATAGATTCCCATACCAAAAACAACGGCCATTGATGCGATGAAGAAATATGTGGGAAGAGCAAACGCCGTGCCCGCCTCTTTTACACCTCGCAAATTTCCGAAAGTCAAAAGTACGATCACGGCAATCGTCATATCTAATTTATATCCTTGCAAAGAAGTAAAAGTTGAAACAATCGCATCTATGCCTGCCGAAGATTGAATCGCAACAGTCACAATGTAATCGAGCATTAGTGCAACAGCGGCAATTTGAGCCAGTAAAGGGCTCAAATTATCTCTGGAAACAACATATGCACCACCTGATTTAGTATAAAGTTGCACAACTTCGCGATATGAAAAAGTAACAATTACAAGTACTGCCAAAACAATTATGGTCATCGGCATTAATATATGAAACGCTGCCAAACCAAATGCAGGAAGAAGGGCAATGAGAATCTGCTCGCTTCCGTATGCAGAGGAAGAAATGCAGTCGGATGAAAGTATTCCTAAAGCAAAGCGCTTACTCAATCTCTGGTGAGATAAAGCGTGTCTGTTTAATGGATTTCCAAGCAAGGCTTTCTTTAATTTATATGAAAACGGATCCTTAAGGTGTGCATGCTCTTGGAGCGCCATTGGCACGGGTGCGCCATCAGTCCACGATTTGGGCACGTTTACTCCTTAATAAGTTACGTTTACCACAGTTCAAATGCAATGACTCTAGCGTAGAGTGCTCTGGCTTCAACATCTTGCAGGCTAAGCGTATGCTCGCGCTATGAGAACACAGTTATTTATTGATGGCCAATGGGTTAATGGATCTAGCAAGGTTGCAGTTCATGACCCGAGCGACGGCTCCGTAATTGCTGAGGTTTCTCTGGCAGGAGATGCTGAATGCGAAGCGGCAATTGCTGCGGCAGATTCCGCAGCGCTGGCATGGGCGCAGAGCGCTCCACGCTTTCGTTCTGAAATTTTGCGTAAAGCCTTTGACATTATGACGAGTGAAATTGAGGCCATTGCCACGCTCATTTCGCGTGAAAATGGAAAGGCGATGCCAGATGCTCGCGGGGAAGCTGGATATGCCGCGGAGTTTTTCCGCTGGTTTGCAGAGGAGGCGGTACGCACTCCCGGTGATTTCCGCAAATCTCCCTCGGGGGATAAGCGCATTTTAGTGACGCACCAACCTATTGGTTTATCCATACTCATTACTCCATGGAATTTTCCGGCTGGAATGGCCACGCGCAAAATCGGCCCAGCCGTTGCCGCGGGTTGCACGATGATTTTAAAGCCCGCAACTGAAACTCCGTTAACTGCAATGTACATCGTCGATATTATGGAGCGCGCGGGCCTGCCAAAGGGAGTTCTGAACTTAATTCTTCCAGAAAAAACGGGAGCAGCGATTTCAAAAATGTTGCATGATCCACGGGTTAAGAATCTTTCATTCACTGGATCTACTGAAGTTGGCCGAATGCTCTTAAAAGAAGCTGCCGACAAAATTATCCGCTGCTCAATGGAGCTCGGCGGAAATGCCCAGGTCATTGTTCATGATGATGCCGATCTTGCGGTTACCATTCCGCAACTCTTGCTCGCGAAAATGCGAAATGGGGGCGCTGCCTGTACATCTGCAAATCGAATCTATGTGCAGCGTCCGATTGCCGATGCTTTCATTACTGAATTAACAAAATCAAT
>JANLPM010000029.1:0-4266 GCA_031367265.1 Actinomycetes bacterium | reverse complement strand
ACTTCTGAACACTCCCAGTTCAAATCCGGTTGCGAAGAATCAAAGAGATGTAAATAATATTGGCCATCCTTGACTTTAGTCCACGCTGGACCACCAAAGAGTGAAATCCAATTATTAGGAGGCGTTCCATCGGGACGAGCGTCGTAAAAATGAAATCTATTTCGCTCAGGAGAGTTGCGATCGGCCTTCAATGCGGCTTGAAACCATGGGTGTTGGTCTGAGAAATGATTTGGAACAATATCTGCTAAGACCCGTAGTTTCAATTGGTGAGCACGAAAAATCAAATTTTTAGCATCGGCTAAATTGCCGAAACGAGGATCCACATCTCTAGGGTTGGCAACATCATAGCCGCCATCATTATTAGGTGATGTATAAAAAGGGCTGAGCCAGATTGCATCGACGCCTAAACTTTTTACATATTCAAGCTTGGTGGTAATGCCGGAAAGATCGCCTTCTCCGTCGCCGTTACTATCGAAAAATGAGCGGGGATAGATTTGGTAGACCACGGCCTCTTTCCACCACAGCATTGATTTCATGGGCCGAATCTAAATCATTGCACAACCTTCATTCAATGCAATAAACCTGAAACTTGCCTATTTTGGTTTCGCTTGTATAACGATTTACTGTGAAACCTTGGCTTCCACTTTTTTGACTAACTTATGCACACTTCGCGATATTTCATGGAGCTCGCTCAACTCTTGATGAGCCAATGCCCGAGCCTCTTTTGCAAGTTCGAATTCCGCAAGTGAGGCCGTATGCGTCTCGTTAATCGTATCTTCCACACTCTGCGACTGCACTTTTTGTCCAACCATAATAATTGAGAGCAAAACTAATTGGAGAAAAGTCTGCGCGACCCAAGCAACAATGACAATTGAATCGCCAGATTTAATCGCGTTAGGGAGCGAAATAAGTGCGATGGCTGCAAAGATATATGCACACCACATAGTTGCAACACCATCAGTTATTTTACCTGCCAACCAAAGATTAAAGCGTTTCATGGTCAAACGATAGCGAAGTTATAGCTCATTTCTTGGGCGTGGCACTGGGTTTTTCCGGTTTTGACTTTTTTGTTGGGGCAAACTCTTGTTGCCTTACTGGCTTGGTTGGCTCTATTGGAATTGGACCCAAATCTGTGATTGCCGTATCTCGAGCGATCGTTGCAAGTGCAACCGCATTTTTCTGTTGCGCAAGAATTGTTGCTTTTGCATCCGCAGTCTTTGCCGCGCGCATTGCTGACTTTGCCGCACCATTTGCTGAACTCACTGCCTGCATGAAACTTTGATTAATTAATTTTCTAAGTTGCTCTCTCTCATTCAAGAGGGTGCGATATTGCTCCATATCTGACTTGTACTGAGTCAGCGCCGATTGAAAATCGGCAAATGGTGATTGAGTGGCTGAGGGGGATGGTGAAGGCGAAGCATCAGCAGAAGCGGTTGAAGGTGCACTCAGGGCGATGGCCAATCCGAGGGCAATAATCGCTGGTCGACCGATTCTCATAGGTCAATTATGTCGGGAATCTATGTGTTTTCTCTGTGAAGGCCTTCAGGCTTGGGCAGGTTGATTGGCATTCACGCGTAAGCGTGAAAGAGTGGCTCTATGGCCGAATTGATAATGATTGTAGATGATGAACCTGGAGTGCGAGCGCTTTTAACCGACACGCTGCGGATAGCTGGTTTTGAGACAGTTGAGGCAAATGATGGAATGTCCGCGCTCACGATGCTGCGAACGAATAAGCCGGCACTCATGGTCATAGATATCAACATGCCCTTAATGGATGGCTTTGAATTAGTCGAGCGACTTCGAAGCACAAATGATCTAACACCTGTGCTTATGTTGACCGCGCGTGAGGATAAAAGTGACATTGCGCGCGGACTTAAAATTGGGGCAGATGATTATGTAATTAAGCCTTTTGGAATTGAAGAGTTAATTCTGCGCATTAAAGCGATTTTGCGTCGATCATCTAGATCTAGTGAAACTCCGGCTCTACTTTCCTGTGGGCCAATCAAAATTGATGACGACCAACATTCGGTAACATTTAATGGGGAAGAGATTGATGTTTCGCCTACTGAATACCGACTTCTGCAAGTTCTTATTGAAAAGAAGGGACGTGTTCTTACTAAGAAACTTCTTTTAGATGAAGTTTGGGGAATTACTTTTGAATCCGAAAGCACAGTCACGGATACTTATATTTCATATCTGAGAAAAAAATTTCATCGCGATGGATTTGAGGGTATTAAGACAATTCGCGGCGTTGGGTTTCAAATCCAGGAACCTAAGTAGGTTTAATGAAGAGTAGGACTCGTCAAGTTCTGGCAACTGCGACTGTCACATCAATACTTTCACTGGTTATCGGTGGTTTTGCAGTTTGGGGTTCATATGAATCCGAACTTTCACTTGTGGATAGTCATCTAAATATGGTTGTGAGCGATGTTGCTGTTAGCCCTGGTGATCCAATCACCGCAGCATTATTAAGCGTCGAACAAAATAACTTTGATATGACTATAGCGTTTGTTGCACCAACGGGTGAGATTGCGATATTGAAAGAGTCCAAAAAAGCGGTTTTAGGCACGCACAAAAATTTACGAATTCGGAATATCCCCATGCAAGAAGGCGAAAAATTGGTTCTTGCCGCCTCACTTAAGGATATTGATAACAATCTCCGAGGCAACCTTGTGAGGTTACTAGTTTTCATCATTTTCGCTAATGCTTTGGCTTCACTCATTTCGATTCAAATTAGTCGTACAGGGGCATTGGCTTTTGAACGGACCCAGCGTGGAAAAATGCAGGAGTTTCTTGGTGATGCTGCGCATGAACTCCGAACACCATTAACAGTAGTTAAAGGTTATGCCGAACTGTTAGAGGGAGGCAAGCTTGAGGGTGAACGCACAATAGATGCTTTCAAACGGCTTAACAGCGAAATTGGCCGTATGGAATCCCTGATTGGCGATTTACTAATTTTGGCAGAACTTGGTGAAGCGCAAGAAGTGCAGTTTGAGCGCGTGAATCTATCGCAATTACTCCTTGAGGATATTGGAGAGTTTCAAACCCTTGTTCCTGACCGACTCGTAGAGATTGATATAGAGGGCAATGTGATGCTGAACGGCTCGGAAAAATATTTACACCGATTCATTCAAAATGCGCTTACCAATATTCGGAATCACACGAAAAGCGGAACACCACTCAAAATCACATTGAAAAATACTAAAAACATTGAATTAACAATTGAGGATGGCGGAGAAGGGCTACCTGAGGCTTCGTATGGTGAAAAAGTCCAGGGACTTAAACGCTTTGATCGCTCGCGCTCACGTGGAACGGGAGGAAGTGGCCTTGGCTTGAGTATTATGAGCGGGGTAGTCGAACGGCATAACGGAGTACTTTCTTTGCGAAAGAGTGCACTCGGCGGATTGGCAATTGATGTTCAACTTCCACACTCTTAGACTGTGCCGATGCATATAATTCGAAAATCGATTGTGTCCGTATTTTCATAGGCTATGACAGAACCATTAGAAATTAGCTTTTACGATGCATGTGCTCGGATCTTAGATACTAAGACCCTCGTTCGCGTTGTTCTCTCAGGTAGGCGTCGTAACATGAGCACAAAGAGTGATCGGATCGATATCCGCCCGGTTCAAATAAAAGGCGAAGTCCTGCTTCAGCTCAGTCAGAGCGACGGCCGAGCCACAACGGTAAGAAATATTGCACCACAAACCGATGAAATTCTCAAAATATTAGAAAGTGGATTTTCCAATATCTTAATCGAGAGCATCGAGGGCTCTCTGACAATGCGCATTACTAAACGTGGGCAAGCTCAAATAAATTTCCAAGCAAAAGAATTGGTGCAAAACCTTAATCACGATAAGCAGAAGGTACGCTTGCTTAGCCCAGCCGATCCATTTTTACTAGAAGTTGGAATAGCCGATATCAATGGAGTGATAAAGCCGGCTAAGGCCGATAAGTACATGCAAGTCGAAGAGTTTTTACGTTTGTTAGTACCAACGCTAAATGCGGCAATTGATTCCGGCCATATTCATAGACCTACGCCGCAGAAGCCTTTAACAATTATCGATCTTGGTTGTGGCCATTCCTATTTAACTTTTGCCGTGCACCAGTATCTTAGTGCAATTGGCTTTCCTGTTGAAATCACTGGAATCGATGTGCGTACCGCTTCGAGAGATCGTAACAATGCGATTGCAATGAACCTTGGAATTTCATCGACTATTAGTTTCCGTGCCGAAGAGATTGCAACAACTACATCGAAGTCTGCAG
>JANLPM010000025.1:0-2571 GCA_031367265.1 Actinomycetes bacterium | reverse complement strand
CTCGAGTGAAACCTCCGAGTCCGTCTATTGTTCGAACAATGGTTCGATCAAATGGTAATTTGACAAAAACATATTTGATTCCAAAATCTGCAAAAATTTTACTGCTAAAAATTCCAGAACCGTCAATTAACGCTTGCGTTGCATTTGCAATTTCTAGGTTTTGATTTGGCGCCACATCGGGTTCGCCTAATGCAATATCTTTCCCGCGCGAAATGTAGTATTGTACGCTTTTCACTTTATTAGTACTAACCTCACGTAAAACAAGAATTTTCGTATTTTTTTCAACACTTAAAAATGCCGGCATAACTGTCGTCTGGCTATTATGTACCGGAGATGTTGCACCAGTAGAAATCGACCAAAGAATTGTCCCAGTGCCATATAAAAAAGTGGCGGCGAGAAGCAGCGCTGCTAAAATATGTCGAAAGTGAATGTTGGTTGAGACTAAAATAGATCGTAGTCGATCAAGTATCACAACACATGCCGAACTGGCGCAAATTGTTGCCCCCACTAAGAAGCTTCCGACCCAAACTTTGTTACTAGATGAATCCCCGTGTGAAGAAATTGAGATTGCAGAAAAGATTACCCCTGCCGATAAAAAAGCTAGTCCATAAAGTGCAATCACTTTAGCGCGCGTTGAAGAGAATATAGCGATGATTAGAATCAGGAGTAGCGGACTTATGAGCCACGTAGGAAGTGACCCAACTCCCCCAGGGTTTCCACTGAGTATCTGATTCGTATTTCCACCGGCAACCGATAGGCCAGGTTCAGTTAAGAACCTCGAGGGTGCCAAGAGTGCTTCAAATGAGTAGGGAGCATTAAGAATGAATGGGATTAGAAGAAGCGATGATCTCTTGGCTATGCGTTCAAATAACCGAGATTGATCTCTCTCTAAGCCAAAACTCTGATAATCGCCAATAATTGCAAAAATCGTGAACCCAAGAAGAATGACAAAGTTCATCAAGGTGAATGCATATAGAATTGCAATTACAATAATTAAGGCGTAAATCCTTCGCCACGAATGAAGTTCGATTTTTTTCCAACTCGTAAGCATTGATGGAATTTGGGGCGCAATAATGAGGGTCACAACGGTCGCCAATCGCCCAGAGTTGATTGCCGCAATTGCCACAGGTGAAATCGAATAAATAAAGCTTGCTGGCACACTTATCCAAGAGTTTTGAGTTAACTTCTTAAATAATCTAAGACTGGACCACATCATTAATATCGGTGCAGTTAAAAATAAAAGGGTAATGAGCAATGGGGTTTTTCCAAAAAGTACCGTTGCAAAAATAGCAAGTACTGCAATCCATGGAGGAGTTGCTTGAGAACTCCCCATCCCCACTTGGTGCCAGGACTCAAAGTAACTTTTCCACAAATCTCTCGCCCCGGGAGGTGAAGCCGGAAGCGCACCTCCAATTAATGAACCTAAACGATTTCTAGAAGCAATGAGTGTCACCAATGCCAAGAATACGAATGTTGCAACTTCTGGTTTACTTATTACCTTAAACCAATGTTTACCTTCTGAAGGTACTAGTAAATCTTCTTCTTCGACCAGACCACCTAACAAAACTTCTGAACTCGCAGCCTCTGGCAGAATTCGAGCGCGAAGAGCCTCAATAAACCGAGACGTTGAAAGGCGCACTTGCGACCAAAATGGGGGAATAAAAATCGAAACAATCCGCGATGAGACCAATCGCTTAGCTTTTCGATCTTTTCGCGCCTTAGTGATTATGCCGGGTCTAATCATGAGCGATGCAACGGCGAGTAGTTCATCGCTGGCATAACCAGGAAGTTTGCCTAGAAGATATCCAGCTGAGCGAGCCAGTGCCGAGCTAAGTAGTTGCACGGCGAGCCATGGAATCAGCCACCAAGAAGAATTTGCTAAAAGGACATATGCCGCGTTACGGCGATCTAGCAATAGACCCCTTTGAAAAATCGCGCCTTTAACGTCGACGGTCCGTCGCTCCGAAGCCGATGCTTGTGCATGAAATACCACCGCCGTCGAGGCTGCAATTATTGAATGTCCAGCCACGCGTGCACGCCAACCGAAGTCAACATCATCGCGAAAAAGCGCTAGGTTCTTATCAAAACCGCCGAGCTCTTCAAAAATATCGCGACGTATTAGTGCGCCTGCAGTACTAACCGAAAGTACTTCATGAATACCATCGTGCTGACCTTGGTCATATTCGAGGGGCTCTAAATCCGTCCACCGCGCGCCATTTCCAGAAATGCTTATTCCGATTTCAAGTAAATGCGTCCGGTCATGCCAGCCAAGAATTTTTGGTCCCACCATTGCTACCTGCGGACGATCATCTATCGCCGACAATAAATTTTCGAGTGCAGTGGGTGCCGGCGCGCAGTCATCATGGATTAACCAAATCCATTCACTTGAATGGGCCGGTGTGGGTTTTAATGCGCTGACGCCTAGAGAAATCGCTTCACCAAAACCGCAGTCACGATCGGCACCTATGATTGGAATTCGAGCAGATTTTAATAAACGTACCGATGCATCCTGTGAATCTGTATCGACTGCAATAATCTGATCGTAAGGCCTAGTCTGCGATGTAAGTGCGG
>JANLPM010000018.1:0-3574 GCA_031367265.1 Actinomycetes bacterium | reverse complement strand
TCACGGGATTGGAAGCCGGAGAGAAAATCGAAAGACGCGCAATCACTTTGGCGCAATCCCGCGCTTAGGTTAATGATGCTGGAGGGCTCCTTCATCGGTTTTGGCTGGGGAATTTTTGATGTTGCAGTGCCGGCCTTTGCGACAATTGAAAAGGTAGCTCATCGCACCGCTTGGGTCTTTGGCGCAATGGGTATATCCAGCATCCTTGGCGGTCTCATTGCAGGCTTAATTTCACGGCGCACATCTTCATTAACTGCACTTCGAAAAACATATTTCATCTGGTTTTTAGTCTCAGTCCCAATGGCATTTACTTATCCGGGTTGGTCGATGGCGATTGCCGGCGCGTTCTTAGGTTTTGTTGGAGGTGCAATTCAGGTTTTCTATTGGGAGGTAATGGAGGCGGTGAGGCCAAAAGGTTCAGCAGTTTCATATATGGCCTGGCTGTGGACTGTGGAGGGAAGCGTTATGTCGCTTGGTTCGGCAGTTGGCGGAGTGCTTTCTGATTCAATTTCACCACGCTTTTGTCTAGCCCTTACCGCAATTTCAATAGCTCTTGGAAATCTAGTACTAACCATTGGTAAGAAACGATTAATTGCTGCCAATCGAATACCTACCGATGACGAAGATTTAAAAGCGATGGAAGATAACTTACCAACTACTACCTAGTTGCTTAATGCGCAGCCTCGTTCCAAGTTAATCCCAAACCGGCGCTAACATCCAAGGGCGCTTTCAATGGGTACGCCGCACCCATTTCTCGTATTACTAACTCTTTAATTAATTCCTCTTCTCCCTGCACGACTTCAATAATTAATTCATCATGAATTTGTAAAAGCAACCGTGACTGCATTTTTTCACTGACAATTGCCTGCTCTACCTTAAGCATCGCTAATTTCATTATGTCGGCGGCCGAACCTTGAATCGGTGCGTTAAGTGCCATTCTCTCCGCAACTTCGCGGCGTTGGCGATTATCACTAACTAAATCGGGTAGATAACGACGGCGTCCCATTATCGTTTCGGTATAACCAACTGTGCGAGCATTTTCAACAACAGTTTTTAAGTAGTCGCGGATCCCCCCAAACCGCTGAAAATAAGTATCCATCAACCCTTGTGCTTCAGCCGGCGAGATATCTAACTGCGCAGATAGACCAAATGCGGACAATCCGTAGGCAAGTCCATATGACATCGCTTTAATCTGCCGGCGCATATCTGGAGCAACATCATGGGGATTTACACCAAAAATAACGGCGGCGATGGTGGCGTGAAGATCTTCACCAGATTCAAAAGCGGCCAACAATTTCGCGTCATTGGATAGATGCGCCATGATGCGCATCTCTATCTGGCTGTAATCTGCGGTCAATAACCCCACGTAACCTTTGCCAGCGATAAATGCGTTTCGAATCCTTCGTCCCTCTTGCGTACGAACGGGAATATTTTGCAAATTCGGGGCAATTGACGACAAGCGCCCGGTAGAGGTGACTGTCTGTCCAAAGTGCGTATGAATACGACCATCGGCGGCAATTTCGGAGATTAATCCATCAATTGTGGTCGAAAGTTTCTTCGCCTCTCGAATACGCAATAAGTGTTTAAGTATTGGATGGTTAGTTTTTTGATACAACCAATCAAGGTTGTCGGCATCGGTGGTATAGCCGGTCTTAATCTTTTTAGTCTTCGGCAGACCTAACTCATCAAAGAGCACCACTTGTAATTGCTTTGGGGATGCAACATTGAACTCATGGCCTGCACTTTCGTGGGCTGCCTTAGTTTCTTTTGTTACTTCTCCTTCGAAAAAGGCAAATAATTTTTCTAGCTCTTTTCGATCTACTGCGATACCAATATTTTCCATCTTTGCCAAAAGTTCTGCAATTGGAAGTTCCATGGAAATGAATAGGTCGAATAAACCTCGTTCTCTTAACTCTTGGGTCAAGGATTCGCGCAAGAAAAAAAGCGCCTTGGCCGATGTCAGTAACTCCTGCTCAGAAGAGGAAGAGTTTATTGCCGAGCCATCTCCCCAACGCGTTTGAATATCGGTGAGCGCTTGCGCACGGACACCTGGATTGACTAAGTAGGCGGCAATTGCAGTGTCGAATTCAACTCCTTTAAACTGGTAATTTCGAGCAAGAGATTTCGCATCGTGTGCAATCTTCTTAACTTCTGGATCACTTGCCCATTTCCCAAGCTTTGAGGAGTGCACTAAAAAGACATCTTTAGCTGAAAGTGCGATTGCATAACGATGTAATTTTTCATCCACTAAGGAAAATGTGACCCCGATGCTACCTCTATGCCCCGAAATTTTAGCGTCGACTTCGGCTGGTGTCAGTACTCCTTCACTCATCTGTTCATCAAAGAAAAGATAATCTGGTTGTGCACTCTCAGGCGAGCTTGTCTTTTGCAGAATTGGTTTTAAACGCGCCTTAAGGGTTCTAAATTCAAGTAGCTCAAAGAGGGGATTACTCTTGGCAACATCGGCACCGCCCCATAAAAGTTCGTCAATAGAAATATGCAGTGGCACGCTCCTAACTAACTGGGTCAATTCACTATTGAGAACTACTTGTGAAATTGACTCGCGAAGTGATTGACCTACCTTACCCGTGAGTTTGTCGGCGTTTGCGATTAATTCTTTGAGGGAACCGAATTCAATAATCCACTTAGCCGCCGTTTTTTCACCAACACCCGGCACGGATGGCAAATTGTCGCTCGGATCTCCACGCAAGGCAGCAAAGTCAGGATACTGCGCTGGTGTCATTCCATATTTTTCTACTATCGCCGCTGGAGTCATGCGGACTAGCTCGCTCACTCCACGCTTTGGATATAACACCGTGATTTTATCGCTAATTAATTGAAAAGAGTCACGATCCCCCGTACAGATCAGAACTTCGGCGCCTTCGCTTTCGGCGAGTTTGGCAATAGTGGCCAAAATATCATCGGCCTCGTAACCCTCTATTTCAAAGCTTGTAATTCCAAATGCGTTTACTAATTCATGTAAATATGTCATCTGCGAGCGAAATTCGTCGGGTGTTTTAGCGCGATTAGCTTTGTACTCTGGAAAGATTTCGGATCGAAATGTCTTGCGCGAAACATCGAAGGCGACGGCAACGTGCGTTGGTTTTTCACTAGTAAGTAGCGACAGGAGCATCGTCGCAAAGCCATAGATAGCGTTAGTGTGTTGACCAGATGCTGTGGTGAAGTTCTCGGGCGGAAGCGCATAAAATGCCCGATACGCCATTGAGTGCCCATCGATTAATAGCAGGCGTTTACTCATAGGTTCATCTTAGATTGCAGGCTAGAATAGTTGGCATGGTCAATGAAGAGTTGCTAAAAATTTATCACGAGCGCGGTGAAGGTGCCTTGGATAAAAAAATGGGGATTAAAATTATCCTTGCTGAGCCCGGTCGACTAGTCGGAACGATGCCTGTCGAGGGCAATACACAGCCATTGGGAATTTTGCATGGAGGCGCAAACGTTGTCCTAGCCGAAACTTTGGGTTCATTCGGAAGTTGGATGCACGCCGGCGCAACGCGAAAAGTAGTTGGAATCGAGATCAATGCAACACATCATAAAGCGGCAACTAAAGGGT
>JANLPM010000017.1:0-10114 GCA_031367265.1 Actinomycetes bacterium | reverse complement strand
TGCCAAAGTCTTATGGTTATTTAAATAGCGTGCGAGCCAGGCAACTCCTTCTACATCTAAGTGGTTTGTTGGCTCGTCGAGGAGAATTAAATCAAGTTCATTGATGAGCAATTTCGCTAAACCAACGCGTCGACGTTCACCTCCTGACAACTGTCCGAACTTTCGATCAAAAATATGATCATCAAAACTACCAAATAATCCCGTAAAAACTTCGCGGATATGCGGTTCACTCGCCCATTCATGTTTAGCGGTATCTCCTAGGACAACTTCACCCACAGTGCTATCAGGATTCTCCAAATCCACTTGGGAGAGAATTCCAATTCGTACTAAATTTGATTTTGTTACTCGCCCCGCATCGGGAGTTTCAATTCCAGCGATAACTTTCATTAAAGTGCTCTTGCCAGATCCATTCCGGCCCACGATTCCGATTCGCTCTCCCTCGGAAATACCAAGTGAAACACCTATTAAGAGCTCCTTAATATCAAATGTTTTGGAGACTTCTTCAATATTTACAAGATTGCGTGCCATGATGGGAGAGCGTACCTTTCATCCATGAATGCTACTGACCGTGAATATGCACTCGAACTCGATAGAAAAGACCCATTGGGCCATTTCAAATCTCAATTTGTAGTGTCAGACCCCAATCTGAGTTATTTAGATGGCAACTCTTTGGGTCGATTGCCTAAGGCCACGGTTACTGCAATTAATTACTTCATGGAAAAAGAGTGGGGTCCTGAGGTTGTTTCGGGGTGGGCTCATTGGGTCGACGAGGCTCAACCAACAGGGGACTTAATAGCTGCAGCCGCATTAGGCGCTGGCCCCGGACAAGTTCTGGTCTGCGATACAACTTCAGTTAACTTCTATCAATTATGTCTTGCTGCAATCCAGGCACGGCCGGGACGAAAAACAATTATCACAGACGCAGCGAATTTTCCAACCGATAGGTACATTCTTGATGGCATTTCAAAACAGTTTGGTTTAAAACTCGTCATTATTGCCAATGAAGATCCCTTAATTGCTACACATGAGCAAATTACTACAGAGGTGCTGGCTCCATATTTAAATGACGACGTCGCATTAGTAACGTTAGAGGTTGTTCAATATCGCTCGGGAGCACGTACTGATATTAAATCAATTACCGATCAAGTGCGTGCAATTGGAGGCTTGGTTGTTTGGGATGCAAGCCATGCAGTGGGTGCTATTGAATTAAACCTAGATGCCAGTGGAGCCGATCTCTGTGTCGGTTGTACATATAAGTACGGTAACTCTGGACCTGGCGCTCCAGCTTGGCTTTACGTTTCCCACCGCATCCAGAAGGAGTTACAAGTTCCGATTCAAGGGTGGTTTGCACAAGCGGCGCAGTTTGAAATGGGCGTGGTGTTTGAAAGAGCTGATGGAATCCGTGGTTTCCAAATTGCAAGTCCGCCTATTATGGGGATCCGTTGCGTTCAAACTGCTTTTGCAATGATTCAAGAGGCTGGAATTAAAGCGATGGCAGAGAAAATCGCGCTCGGCACCGCAATGATGATTGATTTATACGATGCATGGCTCGCACCTTTAGGTATTGAACTTCATACCCCGCGCAATGCCAATGAGCGCGGAGGGCATATCTCATTAGTCCATCCCGATGCTGCGCAGATTTGTAGTGCACTGCGCAAGATTTCACATGTAATCCCCGATTACAGGGCGCCAAACTGTATTCGACTTGCCATCTCACCTCTTCCAACGTCTTTCGTTGAAGTCTGGGATGGCTTTGAACGATTACGAAATTTAGTAGCATCTGGGCGATATAAAGAGGTGAAAGAGGATGGCTCACGAGTAACGTAAAGGAAAATAAACCAAATCGCGAAACTAATTAGCACAATTATTATTTGCAGATAGAGTTGGCCCATGTCGGGTTGGATACATCACACAGCTAATTGGCTTGTCGCTAATAATTTACAGACCCCTCTCTTTATTCTTTTGATACTTCTTGCTTTTGCTGAAGCCGCCGCTTTTGTTGGCTTTGTTTTGCCAGGAGAGACCTCACTGCTCATTGGTGGAGTACTTGCCCACTCTAAAGTTTGGCCCTTGTGGCTATTTATTATTTGTGCGATTGTAGGCGCAATTGCGGGAGACTCCGTTGGGTATGAAATAGGAAAACATTTTGGTCCACGAATTAAATCCACTCAATTTGGTAGATTTGTCGGGGCCAAACGCTGGAAACTAGCTGAGAATATTTTTGCTAAATATCATGGTGGTGCAATTTTCTTTGGTCGAGCACAAGCGCTGTTGCGCGCCCTAGTTCCAGCTTTAGCTGGTATGCATAATGTGCCTTACCGAACTTTTTTGAAATGGAATGCTGCGGGTGGAATAGTCTTTAGCACCATAGTTATTGTCTTGGGATATGAATTTGCTAACTCGCTCACCGTACTTGAAAAATATCTAAAATATTGGGCTATCTTCTTTTTATTGTTTGCAATATCGGTCATTCTGGTGTTGAAGAAAAAATTTGAGAAAATGATCGAATCTTAAATCAGGTTGAGTAGGTGCAATAATCGAGTAGTTTCAGCGTCGATTTTGTTGAACTTACGGCTCTGGGAAGAATTAATCCCCTGAGTTAGTTACCTAACTCTCCTTTTTTAAGTACAGTACTTACGTGGCTAAACCAGTAATGATTGAAATTCGAGGGTTAACTAAGTCTTTTGGCCAGGTTCACGCAGTCAACGGGGTAGAGCTAGATATTTTCGAAGGTGAGTTCATCACCTTGTTAGGCCCATCTGGCTCCGGCAAAACAACGGTTTTGCGAATGATCGCAGGCTTTGAAAAACCTGATTCCGGACAGATTTTTTTACGTGGAAAAGATGTCTCTGCCTTGCCTCCATATGAGCGCGACGTAAACACTGTCTTTCAAGATTATGCGCTCTTTCCGCACATGGATGTTATTTCAAATATTGAATATGGTTTGCGGGTCAAAGGCGTAGATAAATCAGATCGCCACCAGCGAGCGATGCAGGCTTTGCTACAAGTTCGACTTGAGGGATATGAAAATCGAAGGCCTGCACAACTATCTGGGGGGCAGCGCCAACGCGTTGCTTTAGCGCGGGCTCTGGTTAACCGTCCATCGGTGCTTCTTTTAGATGAGCCCTTAGGAGCGCTGGATTTAAAATTGCGTGAACAGATGCAGATTGAGCTTAAAGAGTTGCAACGTGCTGTGGGTATCACATTTATTTTTGTGACTCATGATCAAGAAGAAGCCCTAACTATGAGTGATCGGATTGCAGTTTTTAATCATGGGCGCATCGAACAACTTGGAACCCCGCGCGAAATTTATGATAACCCACAAAGTTCCTTTGTTTCAGAGTTTGTTGGGCTGACTAATAAAATTGAAATAGGGGGCAAAAAAGTAAATATCCGTCCCGAGTTTATTGCCGTGGCAAAATCATCTTCCCATGGTGATCGATCAGTGCAAGGGGTTTTAAGAGATTCCATCTTTGTCGGAGCGACGACAAAATATTTAATTGATACTTCCCTTGGTGGCACAATAATTTCAACGAATCCAAAAGAGGCGATTGCAATCGGTGAATCGGTTGTTGTGTCGTGGGATAGGAAAAAGGAATTCTTGATTCAATGAAGAGTCAAGAACCACGTTCAACCGCTGAATGTGGATTGTAAAGATGGAGGTACAGATGCAAAAAAAGCGTCTGTTTTCACGAATTGCTGTCGCATCGGTTGCAGCACTTATTCTCGCTGGATGCAGCTCTGGTAGCGACTCTGCATCCAAAAGCGGTGTACCAAAAGTAGATATGATGAAAAAGCTTGGTGCAGGTGAAGGCCAAGTGAATATAGTCGCGTGGGCTGGATATGTTGAGAATGGCTCGACTGATCCTAAAGTCGACTGGGTAACTGGTTTTGAAAAAGATACTGGTTGCAAAGTAAATGTGAAGAACGGCACCACATCTGACGACATGGTTGCATTAATGAAAACCGGGGGATACGACGTTGTGTCAGCCTCAGGTGATGCATCTCTTCGATTAATTTATGGTGGCGATGTTGCACCGGTTAATACCGATCTCATTCCTAACTATGCAGATATTTTTAGCAACCTGAAGATGCAGCAGTGGAACTCTGTTGGCGGCGTTGCTTATGGCATACCTCATGGACGGGGAGCAAACTTGTTGGCATATCGCACCGATATTGTTAAGCCTGCTCCAACTTCTTGGGGGGCAGTCTTTGACGCTAAATCTCCCTACAAAGGCAAAATCACGGCATATGACTCACCGATTTATATTGCCGATGCCGCCCTGTATTTAATGGCGACGCAACCAGCTCTTGGAATCAAGTATCCATATGCACTTGATCAAAAACAGTTTGATGCCGCGGTTGCACTTCTTAAAGTTCAAAAGCCACTCATTGGTGAGTACTGGGGTGACTATTTGAAGCATGTAGCCTCCCTCAAATCAGGTGGGACTGTTCTTGGAACTACTTGGCAAGTAAATATTAATTTGGCCAAGAGTGAAAAGGTTCCAGTGGAAGGTATCAAACCTATCGAAGGTTCAACTGGTTGGTCTGATACATGGATGATAAGTAGCAAAGCTAAGAATCCAAACTGCGCTTATCTTTGGATGAACCACATCGCATCGCCTGCAGCAAATGCCGCCGTTGCTGAATGGTTTGGAGAAGCTCCATCTAACGCAAAGTCTTGCGCAGTTACTGCCGATCCAAATCACTGCACAACTTTCCATGCTGCAGATGATGCTTATTGGAAAGATGTGTACTACTGGAACACTGCTACACAAGCCTGCCTTGATGGTCGGACCGATGTAAAGTGCGTCCCGTACTCTGAATGGGTAAAAGCCTGGTCCAGTTTACGTAACGCTTAATTAATTAGCCGGGCGTGGGTTAAAACCTGCGCCCGGTTTTCTTTTTAGAAAGGGGCGCGGATGTTGAATTCGATTGCTACTTCAATGCATAAAAAACCTCGACTTCGATTAGCCGCACTTTTAACGGCACCCGTTTTATGGTTAGTTGTTGCATACCTTGGAGCACTTGCCACATTATTAGTGACCGCTTTTTTCACAATTGATAGTTTCACGGGAAATGTCGTTCGGAAATTTAATCTCAATAACTTCCATGACATGCTGACCGATGCTGCTTATAAAAATGTTGTTCTACGTACTTTAGGTATTGCAATCAGTGTCACGGTACTTTGTTCAATAGTGGCGATTCCAATGGCTTTCTATATGGCAAAAATCGCTAAACCTAGATCTCAAAAAATCTTAGTTGCCCTTGTCTTAACCCCATTATGGGCTTCTTATCTGGTCAAAATTTACGCATGGCGCACCATGTTAGAACCTGGAAGCGGTGTCGTTGACTGGCTGCTCGCACCAATTGGCATTCACTCGCCTGGCTTTGGAGGACCGGCCATAATCATCGGCCTTACATATCTCTGGTTGCCATACATGATTTTGCCCTTATATGCCGGGTTAGAGCGGCTACCAAATAATCTTATTGATGCTTCTGGAGATTTAGGTGCCCATAATTTCTATACGTTCAGAAAAGTAGTTTTGCCATTAATCTTCCCATCTTTAGTTGCGGGATCTATGTTTACATTTTCCTTAAGCCTTGGTGATTACATCACTGCACAAATTATCGGTGGTAAGTTGCAAATGCTCGGCAACGTTGTGTACCAAAATTTCAGTATTAATCTCCCATTCGCTGCAACCATTGCCATGATTCCAGTCAGTATTATGGCGATTTATCTTTATCTTGTGCGCCGTACTGGCGCTTTAGCGAGCATGTGATGACGATTTCTAAATCTGCGCGTTATGCACTTATGGCACTGATGGGAGTTGGCCTAGCATTTATCTATTTTCCACTTTCCGTTGTCGTAATAAACTCTTTTAATTCAAGCAAAGTTTTTTCTTGGCCACCCACTAGCTTTACAACGCTCTGGTGGTCAAAAGCTATTGAAAATAGCGGGGTTCGAGGTGCGCTCAAATGGAGTATCTTAGCAGGTCTTTCTGCTACCTCCATCGCATTAGTTCTCGGGACAACTCTGGCCTTTGCCGTTAGTCGATATAGTTTTTTTGGTCGAGAGATAATTTCTTTACTCGTCGTTCTTCCGATCTCATTGCCTGGGGTTGTAACTGGAATCGCGTTAAATAACGCGCTCACTAAAGAGTTAGGAATGTCTACGGGGTTATTAACGATAGTAATTGGCCATGCCACTTTTTGTATAGTCGTCGTGTATAACAACGCAATTGCGCGGTTACGGCGAATGGGTACTTCTTTGCAAGAAGCTTCAATGGATCTAGGTGCAAACGGAATCACCACATTTCGCTTAATCACTTTACCAAATTTAGCTTCAGCGTTATTTGCTGGCGCCTTACTTGCTTTCGGGCTCTCATTTGATGAGATCGTTGTAACTACCTTCACTGCAGGTCCAGGAATTCAAACGCTTCCAATCTGGATTTATAATAATCTTTTCCGCCCTAATCAAGCGCCGATAGTTAATGTTGTGGCTGCCGTTCTTGTAGTTCTCTCCATAGTTCCTATTTATTTATCGCAGCGGTTGAGCCAAGATTCTGCTTCTGGCGGTCGTTTTTAAATTAGAATTAATTACTCCACGAAGAATGCAAAGGGCGACCTTCAGCATATCCAGCCGATGACTGCACTCCAATTACTGCACGCTCGGCAAACTCTTCGAGTGTTCGAGCTCCGGCATATGTACATGATGATCGCAGGCCGGCAATAATCTCATCGAGTAGATCTTCAACTCCAGGTCGCGCCGGATTGAGGTACATGCGCGAAGTCGAGATTCCCTCTTCAAAGAGCGCCTTGCGCGCACGATCGAAGGCATCTTCACCTGTTGTGCGAGCAGCAACGGCGCGCGCTGAAGCCATTCCGAAGGACTCTTTAAATAATTTGCCATTTACATCGCTTTGCAAATCTCCGGGTGATTCATAAGTACCTGCAAACCAAGAGCCAATCATTACTTGGGATGCGCCTGCCGCAAGGGCTAAAGCGACATCGCGTGGATGGCGCACGCCGCCATCTGCCCACACGTGTGCACCTAATTTTCTGGCCTCCGTCGCACATTCAAGCACGGCCGAAAACTGTGGACGCCCAACTCCGGTTTGCATCCGAGTGGTGCACATCGCACCTGGACCAACGCCAACTTTAACAATAGTTGCCCCAGCTTGGATTAAATCTCGCGTACCTTCGGCAGTTACAACATTACCTGCGACGATTGGAATCGATGCGCCGAGTGATTTTAGTGCGCGTAAAGCTTCCAACATCTTCTTTTGATGACCATGCGCCGTGTCAATGACTAATACATCGGCGCCAGATTCGATGAGTGCCGCGGCCTTTGCCACAATATCACCATTGATTCCAACTGCCGCTGCAATACGCAAATTATTATTTTTGTCAACTGCAGGTGAATAAAGTGTGCCCCGGAGCGCTCCAATGCGCGTAACAATTCCAACTAAATTTCCATTGGCAGAAACTACAGGTGCGAGTTTATGGCGATGTAGATTTAAAAATTCAAAGGCCGCGCGTGCATCTAGATTGTCATTCATAGTAATTAATTCTTTACTCATTACCTTGTCGAGCTGAGTAAAACGATCCACGCTTTTGCAATCCTCTTCAGTGACAATTCCAACTGGTTTGCCATCATCAACAATTACAATTGCACCGTGTGCACGCTTATGTAACAAACTCACGGCATCGGCAACGGTCTGATGTGGGCTTAGAGTTATTGGCGTATCAAAGAACGTATGGCGTGTCTTAACCCACTTAATAACGCTGTCCACTACGGCATGCGGAATATCTTGGGGAATGACCGCAATTCCACCACGCCTAGCGATTGTTTCGGCCATACGTCGACCAGAAATTGCAGTCATATTAGCAACGACTATCGGAATTGTGGTGCCGGCCCCGTCGTTAGAGGTTAAGTCAACATCCATCCGACTAGAAAGTTCAGAGGAGCTAGGTACCATGAAAACATCGTCGTATGTCAGATCGTGTAGTGGGGTATTTAAGAAGCGCACGTAGCCAAACTATACTCAGGTAGAATAGAAAAATGTCTGAATCGCTCATCTCTGCCCGTGGCCTCACAAAGAAGTTTGGCGACTTTATCGCAGTCGACGGAATTGATTTCGATGTTCTTAAGGGCGAATCCTTTGGTTTCTTGGGTCCAAATGGTGCGGGCAAGTCGACTGCCATGCGCATGATTGGCGCAACATCTTCGCGCGATGGCGGAACACTAACAATTCTTGGAAAAGATCCCGACAAACATGGTCCGCAGATTCGTGCTCATTTAGGTGTCGTGCCTCAGCAAGATAATTTGGATATGCAGTTAAGCGTGAGTGAGAATCTCTATATCTATGGGCGCTATTTCGGGCTACCTCGAGCCTTTGTTAAGGGAAAAATTGAAGAGCTCTTAACTTTTGCCCAGCTAGAAGAAAAACGCGACGCTAAAGTTGAAGCTCTAAGTGGCGGCATGAAGCGCCGGTTGACTATTGCCCGCGCCTTGGTGAGCGAACCTGAAATATTGATGCTGGATGAACCCACAACTGGCTTGGACCCACAAGCTCGGCATATTTTATGGGATCGGCTTTTTCGATTGAAGGAGCAAGGAGTAACCCTGCTTATCACTACGCATTTCATGGACGAGGCCGAACAGTTATGTGATCGCTTAATCGTTATGGATAAAGGTCGCATTATGGCCGAAGGAAATCCTGCTTCGCTTATCAAGGATTATTCGAGCAAAGAGGTTCTTGAAGTCCGATTTGGTTCGGATCGAAATCAAGAGTTAGCCGACAAATTGCGCGCTTTATGCGAGCGCATCGAAGAGTTGCCCGATCGGATTCTGATGTACACCGAAGATGGCGAAGCTTTGCTTGAGCAAATCTATACATCCGGGATGCATCCCAAGACCTCTTTAGTACGTCGCAGCTCTTTAGAAGATGTTTTTTTGCGTTTAACTGGCAGAACTTTAATCGAATAATGAGTATCCAAACTATTCGCCAAGGTTCTACGCGGCTCGTTAACTCCAAGAAAATAGCGGCGCGTGGAGCGATCTACGTTGCCGAAGCGCGTATTCGCGTGATGATGAAGTGGCTTTGGTTGATAATTGGAATTGCGATAGCCAATCCAGTTCTCTATTTAATAAGTGTCGGAATTGGCTTAGGCGGACTCATTGATAAAAACGTTGGAGCCTCCGGTGTTGATGGCGTCAAATACTTAACTTTTCTTGCTCCAGCCCTGCTTGCCCAAGCGGCAATTCAAGGGGCTATGGATGAGACAGTTTTCCCAACAATTGAGGGCTTTAAATGGAACAGAAATTTCTACTCCATGAACTCAACACCTTTAAGTGGAGCTCAGATATCGCTTGGGGTATTTCTGGCCGCTTTTTTTAGAACTGTATATACCGTTCTTCTCTATTTTGGCGTCATGTGGTTTTTTGGAGCATTAAATGCACCGAGCTCGTGGTTAGCGATTCCAACGGCAATATTTGCCGGAGTTGCATTTGGCGCTCTAATGCAAGCTTTAGCCGCAAAACTCGAAAATGAAAATATCTTTTTTGTCGTAATTGGCCGCTTTATTATGATGCCCCTATTTTTATTTTCAGGAACCTTTTTCCCATTAACGACGATGCCCTTCTTTCTACAGTGGATTGGTTGGATTTCACCCCTTTGGCACGCTACCGAATTAGGGCGTCATTTAACCTACGGGCATCCAATTTCCTCAACCATGATCTGGATTCACTTCATGGTGCTCGCTTCAATGTTGATTAGCGGCCTTTATCTTTCAATTCGTATTTTTACTAAAAGGCTGGCTAAGTAAGTGTTTATCCCAATGGCCGTTGCCATTGCCGAGCAACGGATCGGCAAATGGGGAGAACGCTATTACTCAGGCCGAGTGTTACAGCTATTAGAACGCGGATTAATTGCTTTTCGATCATCAACTTGGATGATTGTTTTCTCGGGTTTCTTTGAACCAGTCTTATATTTATTTTCTTTTGGGTATGGAATTGGAAAATTATTGCCAACTATTGATGTAGGTGGGCAGAGTATAAAATATGCGGTCTATATCGCCCCGGCCTTACTCGCGACAAGTGCCATGAATG
>JANLPM010000013.1:0-1822 GCA_031367265.1 Actinomycetes bacterium | reverse complement strand
TTTTGCAATGCGATCAATCTCATCAATCGGGGTAAGCCCCTGCAATTTAACTAAGGTATCCCGCGTGAGCTGGGCGGATTTAGCCATGCCCGCCATTGTGAAATCATCTAATTTATCTTGGTTCAAATCTATACCAAGATAGGTGCACTCCATCGGACTCAAGGCCGCTGCTTGGTCAACATAAACATCACTAAGTTCGAAGATTTCTGATCTATATGTCATTGGCTATTCTTACCAGCACCGCCGAGATTTGTCGATAGATATGCTTGCGATGTGATTATTTCTCAACTCCGTGAACTTAGTGTGCACCGCGATTTTATTAGATTGATAAGTGCCCGTTTTATTTCTAACATTGGTAACGGCATTTCACCAATTGCGCTTGCATATGGGGTTCTGAACCTTCCGGGTGCCGGTGGGAAAGATTTGAGTCTTGTGATGTCTGCGCGAGTTTTTCCAACGGTTTCGCTGATGTTATTTGGTGGCGTTATCGGTGATCGATTCAAACGCAATCGAATTGTCGGCTACACAGATATGCTAGGAAGTAGTTTTGTGGCAGTTAGCGCTGCCTCATTTATCTTTGGTTTTGCTTCAATTCCGCTTCTTGCATTCATGGGCTTTCTCTTCGGAGTTCTAAATGCCATGTGGTGGCCTGCGATGTCGGGTGTACTGCCGGCTTTGGTGCCCAAAGAAAAACTCAAAGATGGCAACGCTGTTGTTGGCCTGCTGAGCAATATAGGTTTTGTTATAGGCGCACTAATCGGTGGAACTATTGTTACATTTTTTAGCTCTGGTTGGGCATTGCTCATAGATGCGTTCTCCTTTTTTATCGCGGGGGTTTTAGTCTGGCGTCTAGATATTCCGTCAATGGAAAGACGCGAACGTACATCCGTTTTTAGTGAATTAAAACAGGGATGGTTTGAATTTAAATCTCGTTCATGGGTTGTTGCGATGGTTATCGCCTTCACCGGAATAAACGCCTGCTTTGAAGCTCTGGTCCAAGTTTTAGGTCCGCTAGCTTTTCATGAAAATGCCGATGGCCCTCGCAATTGGTCGCTTAATTTGGCGGGATTAACCGTTGGCATGATCTGTGGTGGAGTTATTGCGCTTAAAGTGCATTTTACTAGGCCGTTATTTTTTGGAATGATCGTAATTGCACTTTCCGCGGCGTGGGATTTCTCTCTGGCTTTGCAGACACCACTTTTTGTAACTTTATGTGGAGCTGTTATTGCCGGTATTGCGATTGAAATTATAGTCGTCAACTGGCAAACAACGATGCAGAGGCATATCCCAGAAGAATCCTTCTCCCGCGTTAACGCCTACGATGCCTTTGGCTCGTTTGCTCTGGCTCCATTAGGAATTGTGGTTGCTGGCCCACTTGCCATGTACTACGGAGTACATGCGGTGCTC
Source organism: Actinomycetes bacterium (assembly GCA_031367265.1). Taxonomy (GTDB): domain Bacteria; phylum Actinomycetota; class Actinomycetes; order Nanopelagicales; family Nanopelagicaceae; genus Planktophila. The sequence goes on along the minus strand of JANLPM010000013.1, from coordinate 415 downwards.
TGGGTTACCGGAGGGGTTGTTTTCATATCCGCGCTGCTCTCTCTCTTTGTCAGATCGCTGCGTACCCTCAGGTAGATCTGGATTCAATGTTAAGTAGATATGAATAAGTAAAAGACGCGTAGGCTTGCGTTATGACACAACTGCCAGTGGCCCCACCGAAATTACGCGGATGGTTTCATCTTGGAGCAACGCCGATAGTTATTATCGCTTCGCTTGTCCTATTTATTTTAAGTAAGTCGTCTCTCAAATTTGCCGTTGCAATCTATTCAGTCACTGCGATTATGTTATTTAGTGTCTCGGCGATTTATCATAGAGTGCCTTGGATTCCATCTAAGAAGAAGATTTGGCGACGCTGGGATCATGCAAATATAAATCTTCTTATCGCCGGCTCATACACTCCGTTTGCAGTCACACT
>JANLPM010000285.1:0-2515 GCA_031367265.1 Actinomycetes bacterium | reverse complement strand
CCTGCGCCATTCAAGCCCTCTTCGCCGGGCTGAAACATAAAGACGACATCGCCCTCTAATAGATCTCGATGTTCCGAAAGTAATTTCGCAGCCCCTACAAGCATCGCAGTATGTAAATCATGTCCACATGCGTGCATCGCGCCATCGATTGTGCTGGAGAAATCAAGTCCAGTATCTTCTGTTACTGGCAATGCATCCATATCACCTCGAAGTAATACCGCCTTACCGCGCCTATTTCCACGAAGTACAGCAGTCACAGATGAGAGTGTTTTACCTAACGTGATCTCCAAACCAAGGCCATCTAACGCCTCTAAAACCGCCGCCTGCGTCTCTGGTAAGTGCAGCCCAATCTCTGGCCGTTGATGCAACCGGTGCCTTAGTTCAATGAGTTCTGGTTGTAGCCTTTGAGCTCCATCATGAATCAAAGAATGGTGCATCACGTATCCCCCATCGTCGAAAAAGATGAATGTAGAAAACAAGGATAACGTTTCCATTGAGGGATTAAATCGACAATTAAGCTAGTCAAGGTTTAAGTGCATTGACACACATGTTCATCAGGATTACTCTCAAGCGCTCACTCTAAAACTAACAAAAATCTCTTCCCCCATTAATTAAGGGAGATTACGATGGCGCGTGCAAGTAGAAAATTTCCTCTCGTTGGTAATCGAATGATGCTCGCAGGAGCGTTCCTTTACATTTTGGAATGGGTTGCCATAATCTGGACCAACTCGCGCGGTGTAGCCGCTTCTGCCGCAATCGGCGACTCCACCGCCCAACTCCTATCTTCCTTTAAGGGAAATGAGACAGCCCTATCCGTGATGGCGGGCTGGTTTAGCCTGGTCCTCATCGGCAAAATCTTGATCATCATCGGACTCAAAAATGCTCTGGCCGCTTCAGGTCGTAGCCACGCCATAATGGATTTCGCGGTAGTTATGATGGCAATTAGCGTTGTATTTGAGGTCCTGACCTACGCACTCTTTGCAAATGCTGCTCAATTGGGCGCGACCCATCCAGAGAGCATGTTGGCGCAGGAATGGACATCTGGAGCGTTGTATGGCTTCGTATATGGATCGCTGGGTGTCTCAGTTTTCTGCTCGTCATGGGCGATGTTGCGCTCAGAGTTATTTCCTAAAGCTCTGCCTATTGTGGGAATAATTGGCGGAGTATTGATGGCTTTATCAGTGCTCTTTATTGCACCATCGCTTTCAAATATTTTGGGTCCACAAGAAGGTGTGCTGCTCTTCTGGATCTGGATGGTCTGGGCCGGAATCTTGCTATGGAAAAAAGCGCCACAGAAAGTTTCAGCACAAGTTTAAAAACGGATCCGCTGAACAGCCGGCAGTACCGTTGATAAAGTTGATGGCCAGTCCCGAAACGAGATAGTTCTTGTTAGAGCTGGCAACGATATGAAAGATGGTGGAGCCGGAGCTGATTCAATCGAAGGTACTTCCGACGGGGAAGCATCCGATAGCTAAACCCAGGTTTTCGAATAGAGATTAACTAACGACCAGAAAAAATATCGGCAAACCTTGCTAGCGATGCCGAATCAAAAGTGGATCGATTGGATTCAATTCGATCGGCCCGCCGATACGCACCATATATCGCCTGCACACCCAGCCATCGAAAGGGTTCAGGCTCCCAGTTACGGTTTCGTCGGTCGATCCAGGGCAGCGCAGTTAAGGCAGTGGAGCGCAATAAAACTAAATCAGCGATTGTTCTACCTGCCAGATTGGATGCAGCAACTCCCTGTCCTGTGTAACCACCTGCCCATCCCAATCCACTAGTTTTGTCATAACTGAGACCTGCGCACCAATCCCGCGGTACTGCCAGAACTCCTGACCACGCAAAAGGAATTGCCACTGTTTGTGTCGCGGGAAAGAATCGGTGTAAAGCTAACGTCAGCGAGGCAATTGTCTCCTCTGAAGTATTACCTAAAGCATCAAAGCTATTTGCATATGCATAAGGGTTACCACGACCGCCAATTGCGATCCGCCCATCAATAGTTCGCTGAATATAAGTGTAGGCATGGGCATAATCCGAAAGCGTCTCAGCATTTTCCCACCCAATCTCTCGCCAAGTTTTTGGAGTTAAAGGCTCGGTCGCAATCATTGAACTATTCATGGGTAACCAGCGCCGAGTTTGTCCCGGTAAGTGACAAGTAAAGCCTTCAGTAGCGCGAATAATAGATTTGGCTTGTAATCGATGGTGGGCAGTATCTACAAATCCAACGCCATACTTGACCACCGGTGATTTTTCGAAAATCGTTACACCTAACTTTTCAACTGCCTGCGCCAGCCCGATAACTAATTTAGCGGGGTTAATGCGTGCGCAATCGGGGGTGTAAGCACCGGCAACAACGTCGGGAATCTTTATTCGTTCTGAAATCTCCGGCACGCTCTCCATGCGCCAACCTTGCGAGCCGACCTCCCACATCTGTTCAACGGCAACATCTGCCTTTAATCTCGCCGCTTGTGCCGCACTTGTAGCGATTCGAATGCATCCCGATTTGATGGCA
>JANLPM010000026.1:0-5075 GCA_031367265.1 Actinomycetes bacterium | reverse complement strand
AACGTGATTATCTCGCATCTCTAAGTAGCCATTCTCACGATAATCCTCTAGCAGGTGAATTTGAGCCACTGACAATGCCGACATCTCTAAACCTTGGCGCATTCTGATACCCAACATTATTGACTCAACTTTTACCTGCTCGGCAGTAAGTATTTCACTATCTTGTATTACGGATTCACAAGCAAATATTTTTTGCTTATATGCCGTTGGGTGCTTAACATTCCAAAAACGTCTTCCATTGATGTGTGAGTGAGCTCCTGGTCCGAGCCCCCACCAATTAGAGTTTTCCCAATACGCGATATTGTGTCGACACTCATGTCCAGGTTTGGACCAATTCGAAAGTTCATACCAAGAAAAACCTCTCTCCTCACACAATTCATCAACAAGTAGATACATATCGGCCATCAGATCATCATCGGGCATACTCAAATCACCGCGTTTAATTTGAGCCGCTAACTTAGTTCCACTTTCCACGATGAGTGCATATGCGCTGATGTGATCGATATCTAACTCAAATGCCGCGAGTACCGTATCTTGCCAGTCTTCAAGTGACTCCCCAGGAGTTCCATAAATGAGATCAACACTGACACTCGCAAAGCCGGCAGCACGCGCCAAATCAACTGCCTTTTTAACATTCTCAGGTTTGTGCGTGCGGTCGAGAACGGCTAGTACGTGTGGTTTTGAGGATTGCATGCCAAAAGAGATGCGGTTAAAGCCTAGGTCGATATAGCGTCGAAGTTTTTCATCGATAATCGAATCTGGATTGGCTTCAAGAGTAATTTCGCAGCCACTACTCAGACCGTTCCTCGAGCTAATTGCGGCAATAACCCGACCTAAATCATCGGCTGGAAGCAGCGATGGAGTGCCTCCACCAAAAAATATAGTTTTGACCTCATCACTTGGCGCAGATTCCAGCTCTTTTAGAACGGCATCAATGTAGTCATTACTCACAATTTCAAGAGTTGCACCGACCTGTAATTCATTTGGCGTATACGTGTTGAAATCACAATAACCGCACCGCTTAATGCAGTATGGAATATGTACGTAAACCGAAAACGCCATAGTTAGAGCTTTCGTGCAGCTTTCACCTTTTCGATATCGGCATCGGTTGCAAGGGCGGCAACGAATGCTTCCTGTGGGACTTCAACGCGGCCCACCATTTTCATGCGCTTCTTACCCTCTTTTTGCTTCTCAAGAAGCTTGCGTTTTCGCGAAATATCTCCGCCATAACACTTTGCCAAAACATCTTTGCGTATTGCTCGAATACTTTCGCGCGCAATGATGCGAGAGCCGATTGCCGCTTGAATAGGAACTTCGAACTGCTGGCGTGGAATTAATTGACGAAGTTTCCCCGTCATCATCACACCATAGGCATACGCCTTATCACGGTGAACGACCGCGCTAAATGCATCAACGGCCTCACCTTGAAGCAAGATATCGACTTTCACCAGATTGCCTTCAGCATCGCCTTTTTCTTCGTAATCAAGGGATGCATAGCCCTTAGTTCGAGATTTAAGTTGATCAAAGAAATCGAAGACGATTTCGGCTAGCGGTAAGTCATAACGGATCTCAACACGATCTTCTGAAATGTAATACATGCCAAGCAACAAGCCCCGCCTCTCTTGGCAGAGCTCCATAATTGTGCCGATAAATTCGGAAGGGGCAAGAATTGTGGATTTAACGATGGGCTCTTTAACAACTGCAACTTTACCTTCTGGAAACTCAGAAGGATTAGTGACTCGTACTTCTTTTCCATCATCCATCGTCACGTTGTAAACGACGTTCGGTGCCGTTGAGATTAAATTCAATTTGTGTTCACGCTCAAGTCTCTCGCGCACAATTTCCATGTGTAAAAGCCCTAAAAAACCACAACGAAAACCGAAACCTAAGGCGGCCGAACTTTCTGGTTCATAAACAAGTGCGGCATCATTTAACTGCAACTTATCCAGCGCTTCTCGAAGCATCGGGAAATCCGCGCCATCAAGGGGGAAAAGACCTGAAAAAACCATTGGCTTAGGATCTTTATAGCCCGCCAACGGATGTTTAGTTGGATTGTTATAAGTCGTGATGGTGTCACCCACTCGAGATTGGCGAACATCCTTAACACCAGTAATTAAATACCCAACTTCCCCAACCCCTAAACCTTTTGACGCAACGGGTTCAGGTGAGATCACTCCGACTTCAAGGGCTTCGTGACGCACGCCAGTTGAAAACATTTGAATCTGTTCGCGAGGAGATAAGTGACCATCGATTACACGGACATAAGTAACAACGCCGCGGTAGCTGTCATACACCGAATCAAAGATGAGTGCTCGTGCCGGTGCATTGGGATCACCCTTTGGTGCAGGAATCTGTTTAATAATCTCCTCAAGAAGTTCCTTAACTCCGTCACCAGTCTTACCAGAAACACGTAAACAATCGTCGGGCGCACAACCGATGAGTTTGGCAAGTTCGGCGGCAAACTTTTCGGGTTGAGCGTTCGGTAAATCTATTTTATTGAGAACTGGAATAATAGTGAGATTATTTTCCATAGCTAAATAGAGATTAGCTAACGTCTGGGCTTCGATACCTTGGGCACAATCAACTAAAAGCACGGCACCTTCGCAGGCAGCGAGGGAGCGCGAGACTTCATACGTAAAATCGACGTGGCCAGGTGTATCGATCATATTTAAAATGTATTCGCCGCCATCGGTCTCGCTGCGCCAAGGAAGTCGCACAGCTTGAGATTTGATTGTGATTCCACGTTCGCGTTCAATATCCATGCGGTCTAAATACTGCGCGCGCATATTTCGAGGATCTACAACCTCAGTAATTCCTAGCATTCGATCGGCAAGAGTTGATTTGCCGTGATCGATGTGTGCGATTATGCAGAAGTTACGTATCTGCGCCGGATTAGTTGATGCTGGTTGCGGCGCCTTAGCAAGTGAAATTGCAGGCATGAACCTAACCTCGTGCTAAATTATGTGAAGAATTAACGTGCGCCGGCTTTGGCAGCTGCCTTAGCCATAGATGACTTCTTATTGGCCGCAGAGTTCTTGTGAAGGACTCCCTTTTGAACTGCAACATCTAATGCCTGAGAAGCGCTGCGAAGTTCGCTAGTAATAACGGCCGAATCCCCCGCAGTTACCGCCTCACGGAATTTACGGACAGCGGTCTTAATAGATGAGCCCACAGACTTATTACGAAGACGTGACTTCTCGTTGGTTTTAATGCGCTTAATCTGAGACTTAATATTTGCCACGCTGTGGTACTCCGGACTCTTGTAGTGGGTGGTGAAGGGTAAAGGTTACCCGCTGGAACGCCAAGGCTCAAATCAAGGGTTAAATCATGCAGTAATGATGCCTGATGATGAGGCGCGGCGGCGCTTTCGTCCACCCGACTTCACCGATGACTGCAATGCATAACTCTCAGGTTGGACCTGAATTAATGTCTCACCATTGAGTGATTCATGGAACTCATGCTCAGTTGCATCATTTTCATCGGCATCTTCATGGCGAGATGATGGAACATCGAGCTGGGGCATAGGCGCCTTCATTTTGACTGGCTCCAAATGGATGTGAATACCCCGGCCACTACATGCTTCACATGTAGTTGAGAAAGCCTCGATCAGACCTTGACCAACACGTTTTCGTGTCATTTGAACTAGACCAAGAGAGGTAACTTCGGCAACTTGGTGTTTGGTGCGATCGCGACCGAGGGATTCTACTAGTCGACGAAGTACCATTTCACGGTTAGTTTCCAGAATCATGTCGATGAAATCGATAACTACGATTCCACCTAAATCGCGAAGACGAAGTTGGCGCGCAATCTCTTCTGCGGCTTCTAAGTTATTTTTAGTAACTGTTTCTTCTAGATTACCGCCTTTACCAATAAACTTACCGGTATTAACATCAATAACAATCATCGCTTCAGTGCGATCGATAACTAGAGATCCACCTGAAGGAAGATAGACTTTGCGATCAAAGGCCTTTGCTAACTGCTCTTCTACTCGGAAATCAGCAAACAAATCCCCCGTGCCCGTGTACTTTTCAATTTTTGTTGTAAGTTCAGGTGCAATAAAACCAAGATAGTTTGTAACCTCATCCCATGCGCTAGCTCCCTGCACAGTTAACTTACGGAAGTCTTCATTGAAAATATCGCGGATAACTCGCACGGCCAGATCAGGCTCTTGATACAAAGCAGCAGGGGGATGAAAATTTTGATTTTCACTTTTTGCATAAATATCATCCCACTGGGCTTTTAGCCGAGCAACATCACTCGTTAAATCCTCTTCGCTCACACCTTCTGCCGCCGTACGAACTATTACTCCTGCAGTTTCAGGGATCAAGCTCTTTAAAATCGCCTTTAAGCGCGCGCGCTCAGTCTCTGGAAGTCGTTTTGAAATACCAGACATTCCCCCGCCAGGAACATAAACAACATAGCGTCCAGGAAGTGAAATCTGACTTGTAAGGCGAGCGCCTTTTTGTCCGATTGGATCTTTAGTTACTTGTACTAAAACACTTTGACCGCTTTTTAAGACTGTTTCAATCTTGCGTGGTTCAGATTCTGATATTCCAGCGGCATCCCAGTTAACTTCACCCGCATAAAGAACTGCATTTCTACCTTTTCCGATATCAACAAATGCCGCTTCCATCGATGGAAGAACGTTTTGAACACGACCTAAGTAGACGTTTCCGACGTATGAGACGTTGCTATTACGGTTTACATAGTGCTCAACCATGATGCCATCTTCAATGACGGCAATTTGTGTACGATCAGCAATCTGTCGCACTAGCATCTCGCGATCAACATTTTCACGGCGCGCCAAGAATTCGCTATCGGTAATTATTGTTCCACGCTTGCGATAAGGCTCGCGATATTCGCTGCGTCCTGCCCGATCATTACGATCTACGCGCTCGCGACGTACTCCTCGACGCTCTGGTCGCTCTGCCCGTTCGGTGCGTAGTGGTTTTGCTACGCGCTCACGTACTTCGCGAACTTTTACAATGGTTACCACACCATCTTCCACAACGGTTTCTCCTGGAGTAACTCCATCTAATCCCGCAACACGGCGTCGGCGCCGGCGGTGAGTTGAG
>JANLPM010000189.1:0-3374 GCA_031367265.1 Actinomycetes bacterium | reverse complement strand
CAAACGAGGCGGCCACGATTATAAGAAATTATTTGCCGCATACACCGCCTCTGTTCAACACAATGGTCGCCCAACCGTGATTTTAGCCAAAACAATTAAGGGTTGGACTTTAGGGTCGGCTTTTGAAGGTCGTAACTCAACTCACCAGATGAAGAAAATGAGCCTCGAAGATATAAAGCAGTTCCGTGACACTTTGCATCTAGAAATTCCAGATGAGAAGCTAGATAAGTATCTACCGCCATATTTTAAGCCAGCAGATGATTCAGATGAAGCTAAATATTTAGCCGAACGCCGTGCGAGTTTAGGCGGATCTATTCCACGTAGACGTTCTATTTCCCGCCCGCTACCTCAACCTGCTGATTCCGTATACGAATCAGCTAAGAGAGGCTCCGGTCAACAAGAAATCGCTACGACAATGGCATTTGTTCGAATGTTAAAAGATATAGTCAAAGATCCCGGGCTCGGTGCGCGAATTGTGCCGATTATTCCTGATGAGGCACGTACCTTTGGCATGGATTCACTTTTCCCTACCCTAAAGATTTATTCACCTAGCGGCCAGCAATACCAGGCAGTTGATCGCGAACTTATGCTTTCCTATAAGGAGTCGACTTCAGGTGTGATTTTACACGAGGGCATTAACGAAGCCGGCTCGGTGGCCTCATTTACTGCAGTGGGATCTTCGTACTCAACCCACGATGAGCCAATGATTCCGATATATATCTTTTACTCAATGTTTGGTTTCCAACGCACTGGCGATGCTTTCTGGGCCGCAGCCGATCAACTAGTTCGTGGATTTGTTATCGGCGCGACTGCAGGTCGCACGACACTTAACGGTGAAGGCTTACAACATGAAGATGGCCACTCCCATCTACTTGCTTCCACTAACCCTGCAGTAGTTGCCTACGATCCAGCCTTTGCATTCGAACTTGGCCACATTGTTAAAGATGGACTTCGTCGAATGTACGGTGAAGAAAGCGAAAATATTTATTACTACATCACGGTCTATAACGAACCTTACGTACACCCAGCCGAACCAGAGCATTTAGATGTTGCCGGTCTGCTTAAGGGAATCTACTTATATTCACCGGCTAAAACCCAACGTAAAAAGTGCGCACAAATTTTGGCCTCCGGGGTCGGTGTTAATTGGGCGCTAAAAGCACAGCAGCTTTTGCGCGAAGATTGGGAAGTTGAGGCAGGTGTTTGGTCGGTAACATCATGGAATGAGCTTCGACGTGATGGACTCAATACCGATCGCCATAATCTACTTAACCCGAATGATTCCCGCCGCGCATATATCGCCAGCAAACTCGATGGGCATCAGGGCCCAGTAATTGCAGTGAGTGATTACATGCGCGCCGTCCAAGACCAGATTGCGCCGTGGGTGCAGGCTCCATTTACCTCCTTGGGCACTGATGGCTTTGGCTTATCTGATACGCGTGGCGCTTTGCGTCGACATTTCAAGGTCGATGCCGAATCTATTGCAGTTGCAACGCTTCAAGCGCTAGAAAAGCTTGGCCAGATCAATAAGGGTGTTGTTAAATCAGCGATGGATAAGTATCGTATTGATGACATATCCGCGGCCGAAGCTGGCAATACCGAAGGTTCAGGTTGATCTCAAGAATTTCAATATGCGACATCTCCCCCGCAGTGTTCTTCGGGGGAGAATTTCTTGCCGTTAAAGCGGTTCCTGGTGAAAAAATTCTGGTAAACGCAACAATTGTAATTGAGGGTCACGAAAAATTAACGGCCGAAGTCGTTCTCCATGACCAGGCTGGAATTGTAATCTCACGTCACGAAATGGTGGAAAACTGGCCGGGAACTAATCGATACGAAGGTTCAATAACAATCCCGGCCCAAGGTGATTTCTTTTTTATAATTGAAGCCGATAGTACTTCTCTATATCGCACCGTCTTTGGATCGAGTGAAAAATATCCAATTCGAGCCGATCGAAATCGAGCGCTCATTGGCGCGTGGTACGAGTTTTTCCCAAGAAGCGAAGGCGCAGTTAAAAATTCAGATGGCAGCGTTAAAAGTGGGGATTTTAAAACGGCAGCCAGGCGAATCCATGCAGTTGCAGAGATGGGCTTCGACGTTCTATATCTACCCCCAATTCATCCAATCGGCCTCTCGCATAGAAAAGGCGCAAATAATAGTTTAACTCCCGCACCCACTGATCCAGGTGTGCCATGGGCAATCGGAAGTGCAGAGGGCGGCCACGATTCAATTAATCCCGTGCTTGGAACGATGGCCGATTTTGAAATCTTTGTCGCGGAGGCAAAAAAGAACGGTATCGAAATTGCTTTAGATCTCGCCTTACAAACATCCCCCGATCATCCATGGGTGAAATCAAACCCTGAGTGGTTTAACAAGCGAGCAGATGGAACAATCGCATACGCGGAAAACCCGCCTAAGAAATACCAAGACATTTTCCCACTCAACTTCGATGATGATTATCAGGGATTGCGTGACGAAGTTCTCCGGATAATTCGCTTGTGGGTTTCAAAAGGTGTCAAGATTTTCCGTGTTGATAATCCCCACACAAAACCCGTTCACTTTTGGCAGGATTTACTGGAAATAATGCGGATTGAGAATCCGGAAGTTATTTTTTTGGCGGAGGCATTTACCTCTCCAGCGATGATGCATTCACTTGGAAAAGCGGGATTTCATCAGTCTTATACTTATTTCACCTGGCGAACGAGTAAGTCTGAACTTATTGACTATGGCCGCGAACTAGCAACCCAGTCGAACGCCTTTTTTCGACCGAATTTTTGGGTCAACACTCCAGATATCAATCCATTTCATTTACACAGTGGTAATCCGGCAATCTTTGCAATACGCGCTGTGTTGGCATCAACAATGTCACCTTCATGGGGAATGTATGCCGGCTACGAACTATATGAACATGTTCCCTTAAAATTAGACGGTGAAGAGTACCTAGATTCAGAGAAGTATCAGATAAAAATTCGAGATTGGGATGGTGCGGCAAAAAAAGGATTGACGCTGGCCCCGTTTATCACCATTTTAAATAGCATCCGTTCGGCAAACCCAGCGCTGCTTCGTTTACGTAATTTAGTTTTTCATAATACCGATTCAGATACCATTATTGCTTACTCAAAGCGCGATGGAGATAATCTGGTTTTAGTCGTTGTAAATTTAGATCCAAACTTTGCCCAAGGCACAATTGTTCATTGGGATATGAAGGCTTTAGGCATTGATGGAACAAGTTTTACTGTTAAAGACTTACTTGATGGATCCAGTTTTAATTGGTCACCAGATACTTATGTCTCACTCGATCCCACGCGTCCAGTCGGCAGAGTTGCCCATATCTGTCAGGTTAAGATCTAGCTGTGGCAAGTTTTTTAAATTCACATTCA
>JANLPM010000154.1:0-2901 GCA_031367265.1 Actinomycetes bacterium | reverse complement strand
AATTGCCGGCGCTTTAAGTAACACACAGACGCGCGGAAAGTTTGGTGAGGCCCAACTTGAACTCTTACTGCAAGGTGCGGGACTTCGGGAAGGTCATGAATACAGTCGACAAAAATCAACTACCGATGCCGACTCCTCCGGTATTCCCGATATTACGGTGAAGATGCCGGGTGGTAGTTCGATATTTATCGATTCAAAATTTCCCTTTGATCGCTTTATCGAAGCATTTGCAACCGAAGTCCAATCTGAGCGCGACGAGTTTTTAACCCAGCACACTAAAGATTTACTTAAGCATGTCGAAGCTCTTTCCAAACGCGGCTATCACAAGTCGCAGGGCTCCCCAGATTTTGTTGTTCTCTTTGTTCCTTTTGAAACGCTTTTATCAGAGGCCTTGCGCATGGAGCCTAAACTTCTTGAAAAGGCGTTTAAAACCGGCGTCACCATCGCAACTCCAACATCGATGATGGCGCTCCTGCGCACCATTGGTTTCATCTTTACTCGCAATAAACTGGCAGAAAATGCCGACGAGATTCAAAAAGTTGCCAGCGTTTTCTTGAAAAATATTACTTTGCTTCACACTAAAATTGTTGCGGTCGGTAAAGCGATTACATCCACATCTAAGGCTTATGAGGATTTAATCCCAACCGCTGAAAAAACCGTCTTGAGCCCTGCTAGACGAATTCATAACTTGGGCGTAAGCGGGGATAAGGATAAACTGGCAATTGAATATCCAGAAGCACCGGGTTCGGTGCGAGAGTTAAAAAACGATGAAATCGAAGTTAACGATGATTTCATCGATGCCGAAGAGATCACTGGTGAGGATAGGTAAATGGAAGCACTCGACAATATCGCAATTCAAAGACCAGGATTAAAAAAGCAGGGTGTAGTAGTTCTGCAAACTTTCTTTATCGGTTTAATTGCCTTCGTCGAACTCTGGTTGCGTAGCGGGGTTGGCATAATTACCGGATTGACTCTGCTCGCCTCTTTTTATGGCGGCATCCGCTTTGGTCGCACCGGTACTACGTATGTTGCCGTTGTAACTCCGCCACTTGCATTTGCTTTCACCGCATTATTGTGGATCGCACTTCTCGATGGATTTAAACCATCGCGTATTGGAATTGATGTCCTTACCGCCCTTGCGAGTGAGGCACCATTTTTGATAATTGGAGCTATCTATGGATGGTTTATTTTTCTTAACACTAAAGCTAAGGCGAGGCCATCAAAGGCACCTCGCTCCGATTAAATTCTTTTTCCAGCAGCCTTTAGGTCTTTACGCAACTCCGCTGGTAAGGAAAAGAGCAACGACTCTTGGGCAGCGGTTACAGTTTCAACATCGCTAAAACCTCGCACGGCCAACCAGGCTAAAACATCATCAACTAAAATTTCAGGTACCGACGCACCGCTAGTTAAGCCAATTGTCTCAACACCAGTCAACCAGTGCTCTTGAATCTCATCGGCGAAATCCACTAACTGCGCCGCCCCAGCACCGTATTCCAGGGCGACTTCAGCTAAACGCACTGAGTTAGAAGAGTTTTGTGAGCCAACAACAATGACTAAATCGGCTTTTCCTGAAATCGCCTTTATCGCCTCTTGTCTATTTTGCGTTGCATAACAAATATCATCACTTGGTGGATCTTGAATATCGGGAAAGCGTTCTTTTAGAATTCCAACCGCGGCAAGGGTTTCATCCACACTTAAAGTCGTCTGTGAAAGCCAAATTAATTTTTTCCCTGGAGTTGGCACTACGGTACGGGCACCTTCCAGGCCATCAATTATGCGTACCTGCCCTGCCGCCTCACCCGCAGTACCGATAACCTCTTCATGTCCTTGGTGGCCAATCAATAAAATCTCGGCATCCTCATGGGCAAATCGGCGAACTTCGTGGTGCACCTTAGTCACAAGCGGACAGGTAGCATCGATCGTTTTTAAATTTCTATTCGCCGCTTCTTCGTGAACAACTGGCGCGACACCGTGCGCGGAAAAGACAACAATCTTTCCCTCTGGTACTTCGTCGGTCTCATCAACAAAAATTGCGCCTTTTGCTTCAAGGCTGGCCACAACATGGACGTTGTGCACGATTTGCTTGCGGACATAGACCGGAGCCCCATAAAGCTCCAGCGCTTTTTCAACTGTAACAACGGCGCGGTCGACTCCAGCGCAATATCCACGAGGCGCAGCAAGGAGAACTCTCTTAGCCATAGGCGCAGTCTATTAGGCTCAACTCATGTTCGAAACTTCAAGTGATGCCCCTGCAACGGTCAAGGTAGTCACTGAGGCAATCAAAGAGTATGTAGATCGCTTGGGAGCAATTTGGGTCGAAGGTGAAATCAGTGAGCTCAATGAACGCAGCGGATCTATGGCATTTATACGTCTTCGTGATCCGAGTGCAGATATGTCATTGTCAGTGATGTGCCACAAATCAGTGATTGCCGCGGCTCAACCACTACCGCCAAATGCCCGGGTAATTATGTATGCCAAACCATCGTGGTACACAAAAAATGGCTCGCTAACTTTATCTGCACGCGAAATCCGACACGTTGGGGTCGGTGAGTTATTAGCGCGGCTTGAAGCCTTAAAGACGCTGCTAGCTCTTGAAGGTTTATTTAATTTAGATCGAAAAATTGAACTACCACTGTTACCAAAAAAGGTCGGGCTAATTTGTGGTCGCAATACCGATGCCGAAAAAGATGTAGTTGAAAACGCAAAGCGGCGCTGGCCAAATGTTGTATTTGAAATCCGTGAAGTTGCCGTCCAAGGCGGCGCGGCAGTTACTGAGGTTTCTAATGCATTACGTGAATTAGAGGCCGATAAAGATGTCGAAGTCATCGTCATTACCCGCGGAGGCGGATCATTTGAAGATTTACTGCCCTTTAGTGATGAAGGTTTAGTGCGACTTGCCGC
>JANLPM010000121.1:0-6127 GCA_031367265.1 Actinomycetes bacterium | reverse complement strand
ATTCGTCTACATCGCGGTAGATAAACTCAAATGGAACAAGGCCGCCCTTTATATCTTTGCACCACTTTTACTTGTCATGGATATCGCATTCTTCCTCGCCACAGTAACTAAAATTCTAAAGGGTGCTTGGGTTCCATTACTCATTGGTCTCCTAATAACTTATGTGATGTGGGTTTGGCGAAAGGGCCAAAAAGCACTCGAGATTGCCGTCCGGGATCAGGTTATTTCTTGGCAAGATGTTGAAAATGAAGTCGCATCAGGAAATGTAGCAATTATTCCAGATACTGGAATTTATCTATCTACCTCTGCAACTAAAGTACCACAAGCCCTTGCTGCGCAGTTAAAGAATCTTCACTCTTGTCCGAGAGATATTTTGATAGTTACCGTCATTCAAGGTGACATTCCAATTGTGACTGCCAATCCAATGCTCAAAAAGGTCAATTCTAGAGTTCGCCAACTCTATATTTGGGTAGGTTTTAATCAAGATGTAAATATACAACGCTCAATCATCGATTTTGTAATGTCGAAAGACGACGAGTCAAAATCCACATATTACTTGGCCGATAGAAAGTTCATTGAGTCACCCGAAGGTACATTACGCGGGCTCACAGAAAAAGTTTTTGCGATTCTTCATAGAAATTCTGCTACTGCTTCCAGCTATTTCGGTCTTCCTGAAAGTCGAGTAATCACACTTGGTACCCAGATGGATCTATAGCTCGCGGTTAGTTTGCGGTGGGGCAGCCGATTCCGCGTCCACGGTTTTCCCCAAGGACTACGATTCCATCTAGCCGATGTGGGAGAGTGTTACTTTTACTTCAGTAGGGAGCGTTATTTAAGCAGCTTCTTAGCTGCAGGTGTGAGCGAATAGAAAGCCCACTTACCTCGCTGTGAACGTTCAAGTAATCCGGCATCCACGAGAAGTTTTAAATGGTGGCTAACTGTGCTCTGCGCCAAGCCAGTATCAGGAGTCAAATCACAAACACATGCTTCTTGGTTTTCTCCTGTCGCAACCGCGACCATAAGTTGAAGGCGGACCTGGTCACCTAAGGCTTTAAATTGATCTGCTAGCAGGTTGAGTTGCTGAGGAGATTTGGTGAGCATGATGGTCGCAGACACATTCAAAAGGATACACCACACCAATTGATGTTTATCGATATGACCTGATATTCTTCCATCGATAAACTTCGATAGGAGAAAATTTAGATGGATAAAAAGCCTTCTGTGCTATTTGTCTGCGTGCACAATGCCGGGCGTTCGCAGATTGCGGCGGGATTTATGCGGGAACTTGGTGGCGACAGAGTTGAAGTTTTATCGGCGGGTTCTGCTCCAAATGATGTCATTAACCCAATCGCTGTAGCGGCAATGGCTGAAATTGGGATAGATATTGCCAACCAGCAACCAAAAGTATTAACCACGGCAGCGGTTCTGGAATCCGATGCAGTTATCACTATGGGGTGCGGAGATGCTTGTCCCTTCTACCCAGGAAAACGATACGAGGATTGGGTACTAGATGACCCAGCAGGCCAAGATATTGATTTTGTTCGTAACATCCGCGATGACATAAAGGTGAGAGTCGAGAGATTGCTTACGGAACTTCTTTCCTAATCCATCGTTGTGATAGTAAGTTTATTGCCGGCACAGAGCATGGAACGGGCATTCTGATTTAAGTGCGACTTGGAATGGGAACCGATGCCAGCCGATACTTTTGGTGAAAGAGCTTAAGACTTATCCTAACGTTTTAAAATTAACGCATCTCCCTGGCCACCACCGCCGCAAAGGGCTGCAACTCCGTACCCAGTCCCCTTTTTCTTAAGTTCAAGCGCGATATGTAAAGCAAGTCTGGCCCCTGACATGCCGAGAGGATGTCCAACTGCAATGGCACCTCCGTGAATGTTTACTTTCGAAGGGGTAAGAGCTAATGAATTGGTTGAGACAATTCCAATTGCCGCAAAGGCTTCATTAATTTCAATAAAATCAAATTGCTCTATCCCGATTCCCTCTTTTCGCGCGGCCTCTTTAATAGCATGTGAAGGCTGTTCGTGAAGCGCTGCATCTGGTCCCGCTACCATCCCATGCGCACCAATTTCGCAGAGCCAATCGATTCCTAGTTCGAGGGCTTTTTCCTTAGACATTACAACGACAGCTGCTGCGCCATCTGAAATCTGGGAAGCCGATCCTGCAGTAATAGTCCCTGATGGAGAAAAAGCTGGTTGCAGTTTTGCGAGTGTTTCAAGAGAAACCTCTGGACGAACTCCCTCATCGGCAGAAAAGAGAGAGGTATTTCCCTTACGATCCATGATCTCTACTGGAAGTATTTCATTATTAAAGATGCCCTCGGATTGCGCCATCGCTGCGCGAAAATGAGATTGGTATGCGAATTCATCTTGCACTTGCCGGGTCAAGTTATATCGTGAATTATATTTCTCAGTGGCCTCACCCATGCCCATGTGGTCGATACTGCAGAAAAGCCCATCATGCATCATAGAATCTTTCAAAATAGCATCACCAAGTTTGAAGCCATCACGAGAATTCAGTAACAAATGCGGGGCATTAGACATTGATTCCATACCACCTGCAACTATCACGTCGAATTCATTGGCGCGGATGAGTTGATCTGCAAGTGCAATCGCATTTAGCCCGGAGAGACAGAGCTTATTAATCACTATTGAAGGAATATTTAAAGGTAGGCCAGATTTAATTCCAGCTTGCCGTGCTGGACCTTGCCCAACACCTGCCTGTAACGCCTGTCCCATGATGAGATATTGAACCTGATCAGGTGTAATACCTGCGCGCTCTATCGCGGCTTTAATGACCAATCCACCTAAGTCAGTAGCACTAAAACTCTTCAACGCACCATTGAATCGTCCAATCGGAGTCCGTGCACCAGCCACGATTACTGAAGATTTCATACCAATACATTAGTCAAAAAATCCACCTCTAACTGATTCAAAATACACTCAACGAGAGAGCAAGTTTCAGAGATCTGTCAGTTGGCGAGCTTTGGCGCAATCCTTTGCCATTTGAACGAGCAATGGTTCAAGACCATCAAAAGTCAAGGTATCTCGAAGCCGCCAACCAAATTCAATCGTTGCCGCTTTTGTGTAGAGATCTAACCCAACTTGACCGAGGGCATAGGCCTCGACTTGTCGACCGCGCTTGCCAGCAAAAGTTGGATTGGTACCGATAGAAATAGCTGCAGGCCAACGATCAATTCCAACACTCAACCAACCGGCATAGACGCCGTCGGCTGGAATTGTTTGGTGCTCAAGATCGCCCAGATTTGCCGTCGGATATCCAATTTCACGGCCGCGCTTTTCGCCGTGAACAACGATTCCATCTAAGCGATGTGGACGAGTTAACAGTTCACGTGCTTTTTCAACATTTCCAGCAACTATGAGTTTTCTAATTCGCGTTGACGAAACTACTTCTCCATCAATTGGCGTTAAATCTAGAACAACAGTTTCAAACTCGGAGTGTTTCATTAAACTATCTATATTTCCTGCGGCCTTATGGCCATAGGTAAAGTTCTTGCCAACTACTACTTTTGTCGCGCACAATTGATGTACCAGAATTTTATTGACGAAATCCTCGGGAACCATCGCCGCAAACTCGGGCGTAAATTTCATGACCGCAACTTGATCGGCGTTATGAATCTTTAAAAGTTCAATTCGATCAGTGAGAATTGTTAGTAAAGTCGGTGCATGCTCCGGAGCAAAAATACTGACGGGATGTGGATCAAAAGTAAGTGCGATAATCTTTTCATCTCCAGCAATTTCCTTAGCACGGTTGAGTACTTCTTGGTGGCCTTTATGTACGCCATCAAATACTCCAATTACTACAACAGTCATAAGCGCATTATTGCTTAGTTAGTTCGAGGCCGCGAATACTGCGATTGGTTTAGCAAAACCATCTCTATTGGCGAGAAGGGCGATTAGTTCATTATCTGAACTCATTCCCGCATAAATATCATCAGTCGGGTTAAGTGAGAGTGGGCGTCCAAAGGAGAGTTCTATACGCTCATCAAAACCTAATTCTCGGCTCGAAAAAAAAGTACGGGCAACTTCGGAGATATCGAGAGCGGTAAAATCACCGCTTTCTAAATGCTCTATCGATATCGCACGAGCTAAACCAAAACTTGCAACGCGACTGCGACGAAGGGATGATAAATGTCCACCCACGTTCAGTGCGGACCCGCAGTCGCGGGCAATTGCACGGATATACGTTCCCGCTGAGCAGGTAACTTCTATATCAACTTCAATAGTTGTGTCTAGATGGCGAATATTTAGCATATCTAATTGGTTAATACTCACTTCTCGAGCCGCGAGTTCAACAGCTTCGCCGGCACGGACGCGGTCATATGCACGTTTACCCTCGACTTTAATAGCCGAAACTGAACTTGGACGTTGCATTATCGTGCCACGCATTTTTGCTAACTCGTTTTCAATCTGAAGATCCGCAATTGCCGAAACGTCATGCCTCGAAATTACTTCTCCTTCAGCATCATCGCTTACCGTTGTTATTCCGAGAACTACCGTGGCTTGATAAGTCTTATCGCCATCGGTTATGTATTGCAGTAAACGAGTTCCATTATTAAAACCTAAAACCAAAACTCCAGTTGCCATAGGATCTAATGTGCCTGCATGGCCAACTTTGCGAGTACCAAGTGCGCGCCGTGCGATTGCCACAACATCATGACTTGTCATTCCTGGCGCTTTATCTACAACCAGAAATCCGTGTTCGATGGTTACTCCGGTTCGATGATGCGGGGGGCTTTATAAGGATCTTCGCCTCCAGCATATGTGGCATTTTTGCGAAGTTCAGCCACCTCGGCATCGTGGGCATGCACCTGTGCCAGTAGTGAATCAAGTGCTTTAGCGCTCTCGGGTAGGCCATCTTCGAAAAAAGAAAGCGTAGGAGTAATGCGAAGCCCGAGTTCACGTCCAAGTGCTGAACGAAGCGCCCCTTTTGCACTCTCAAGGGCTGCCGCCGTTGATGCCCGTTGATCTTCATCGCCGAGAACGGTGTAGAAAACCGAGGCTTGTTGTAAATCTCCAGTAACACGCGCATCGGTAACAGTGATAAAACCAAGGCGCGGATCTCTGATCTTTGTCTCAAGAAGTTGTGCCACAACAACCTTGATACGGTCGGCAACTTTTAAAGTACGGTGTGATGGATTCATAGTTTATGCTCGCTTTTTCTCACGCATCTCAAATACTTGAATTACATCGCCAACGGCAATCTCCTTCATATTCCCAAGGCCGATTCCGCATTCAAATCCCTCTTTCACTTCGGTCGCATCATCTTTGAAGCGCTTGAGTGAATCAATAGTGAGATTATCTACGAGGATTTGATCATTTCGCATGATTCGTGCCTTAGCATTGCGACGGATGATTCCATCCTTAACAATTGAGCCGGCAATGTTTCCTGCTTTAGAAGATTTGAAGATCTCACGAACTTCAGCGTTACCAACGACAAACTCTTCAAAGATTGGTTTCAGCAAACCTTTAAGGGAGAGCTCAACTTCATCGATTGCTTGGTAGATAACCGAGTAGAAGCGGACTTCAACGCCCTCTTGATCAGCAAATATTGCAGTTTGTGGCTCGGGCTTAACGTTAAAGCCAATCACGACGGCAGTTGATGCCGATGCCAACGTGATATCGCTCTTGGTAATTGCACCTACGCCTCGGTGAATTACACGTAGGTCAACTTCGGCGCCTACATCTAACGCCATAAGCGCCTCTTCGAGGGCTTCAACAGATCCGCTCACGTCGCCTTTGAGGATTAAGTTCAGCGTTGAGACCTTGGATTGTTCCATGAAGTCTTCTAGTGAGACCTTCTTGCGCGCCTTAGCAAGTTGGGCGTTTCGCTCAGCGGCTTGACGCTTTTCCGCAATCTGGCGCGCGGTGCGATCTTCATCGGCAACTAAGAATGTATCTCCTGCATTTGGAACCGAGGTAAATCCGAGAACTTGGACCGGGCGTGATGGCCCAGCAGTTTCAACGTTGTCACCGTTTTCATCGAGCATTGCGCGAACGCGCCCAAATGAACCCCCGGCAACGATTGCATCTCCGATATTTAAGGTACCGCGTTGAACGAGAACTGTTGTAACTGGACCACGACCACGATC
>JANLPM010000111.1:0-3071 GCA_031367265.1 Actinomycetes bacterium | reverse complement strand
ACCTTGGAAAGGTAAAACCAAACGTTATGACATCCTTAAAGAGGGAACAATTGCCCTGATTTTTGTTTTTGTGCTAACGATTATTCTCTCGCTATTTATGGGCTCACCCGATGAACCGCCGTTGACCTTTAAGGGTTGGGCAGTTAGCAATACGGACAACTTTTATGCCACAGCAGTTCAAGAGTTAGCAGGCACAAGTGGGACTGCGACTTATGGTGCGCCATATAACAAAGCATCCGATGGTTTAAACGTTGGACCGCTGTGGTTACAAAAATGGGCGGGCGTTGCACATCCAATTGATTCTGTTAATGATTTTGTTATTACTCCACTAAGTACTCAAGTGACATCTGTGGAAATAGCGAGTGCACTTGCAACGTGGAAGTCCGCAACTAATACCCAAAAGCAGGGATGGGCTACGGCTTATGACGATGCAATCACTAAGGCCGAAGGAAAAATTAGCAATGTTCCTGCGGGTGCGTATGGTCCAGTTCCAGCACTTGCACAAGGCTTAACTGATATGGCCAAAGGTGGCGCATTAGATGCAGCACTACTGTCACAAGGCGGATTCTTCCAAACCGATAACACTAAACAAATCTTGTTCTTTGGCGACGGTGCTTATTTAGATGACGCCGGTACTGCAGCTAATATGCAAGGTGGCACATGGGGAATGATGAATGAAACCGGTCGCTATCCAGGACAAGCTTGGTTATGGCTCTACTCATTCTGGTATCAGATTCCACCATTTAATAATGGTGACTCAAAGCCAATCGGCGCAAACGCTGATGCGTACATCTTAATTATAATGGGCGTACTTTCCCTTGGCTTAGTTTTGATTCCAGTAATTCCAGGAATTAGAACCCTTCCAATGCGAATCCCAATTCACCGTGGAATTTGGCGCCAGTATTATGATGCTCAGGGAATTAAGCGCCGCAAGAAGTAAGATCACTTGGTTAGCGGGTGAAGATTAATCTTCGCCCGCTAATTACTTTACAAATTACTATGAAATACTTTGACCTCGCTCCATCTGTTTCGGCCACTCAATCTTTACGCCAAGTTTTTCTGCCGCCAGTAAAGCCCAGCGAGGATTGCGAATCATCGCGCGGGCAAGAAAAACCGCGTCAGCTTCGCCAGTTTCAATGATGAACTGCGCTTGTTCAGGTTCTGTGATCAAACCAACTGCCGCGGTCATAATTTTAGCCTCTGTACGGATCGCCGCAGCAAATGGAACTTGGAATCCTGGCGTTGCTTTTATGGGTGCATTGTGGAGATTGCCCCCAGTTGAAACATCAATTAAATCAACTCCAAAGCTTTTGAGTTGAGTAGATAGTTCGATTGAATCAACTAAGTTCCAACCCTCATCGACCCAATCAGTGGCTGAAATTCGAACAAAGAGTGGAGTTGTTGCTCCAATCGCGGCACGCACCGCATTAACCGTCTCAAGCAAGAAACGAGTTCGATTTTCAAAACTTCCGCCGTATTCATCAGTACGGGTATTAGCTAATGGTGAATAGAATTGGTGCATCAAATAGCCGTGAGCGGCGTGAATTTCAATAACATCAAAACCAACAGCAACTGCGCGTTGTGCACCTGCGGCAAAATCACGGGTGAGCTGATGAATCTCATCGATTCTTAATGCTCGAGGTTGCGGGTAACCGTGAAAAGCAATCGGTGATGATGAGACACTCTGCCAACCACCTTCATCAAGAGTTGCCATTCGGTGATCATCCCAAGGGCGCATGGTCGAACCTTTACGACCAGCATGCGCCAATTGAATACCAATTTTGACATTTTGCGAATGTGCAAAATCAATCATCGGTTTAAAGGCCGCGGCATGTGCTTGATCCTCAATAGTTGGACATGCAATGGAGATTCGACCCTCTGGAACTACTCCAGTTGCTTCGACCATTATTAAACCCGGGGCACCTGTGGCAAAGGCGTTTAAATGCGCTCGATGCCAATCACCAACAAGACCATCGGAGGCTGAATACTGGCACATTGGTGAGACCCAGACGCGATTTTGAAAAGTGACGGAACCAATTGTTATTGGATCAAAAAGGGAGTTCATAGAATTAAGTTTAGGTGTTAACCCTAAAAAGCGAAAATGAACTTTGCCCCCGCAATCAGCAGAACAAAGCCCAAAGCGCGCTTAATGCCAGTTGTTGAAAATATTGATATTCCAAGGCGTGTACCAATGAATGCGCCTAATAAAACAGCGACTAAGAAAATTGGAAGTCCATTCGGGAGAGATTTAGTTGATTGAATATTTCCAAGTAAGCCAGCAATTGAATTAACGAAAATAAAGGCGGCAACTGTGCCGCTAGCCTCTCTAACGCTTACCCAACCTAACCAGATAATAAGAGGGGATAAGAAGATTCCCCCACCTGTGCCAGTGATGCCTGAGAGTAAGCCGATACCGGCACCTAAACCAACTGCTAACCCGCGGTTTACCTCGGTTTTTTGTCGATCAACCTGAAATGATTGTATAAGAAAACGAAAGCCTGAGATAAGCAGCAAGACACCGATAATCGGCTTATAAATTCGGCTTGGTAAATTTATATGCCCTCCAATAAATGCTGCTGGTACTGAGCCCAGAATAAGATAGATAAATAAGGATTTTTTAAAAAAGTTATTTCGGATATAGCGATAACTGGTGTAAGACGATACGAAGATATTTAGGGTTAGCGCCGTTGGTTTAATAACTATTGGAGGTAAGTCGAAGATTGTCATGATAGCGATATAGGCAGATGCGCCAGCGTGCCCAACGGAAGTGTACAAAATCGCGCCTAGGAGCAAGCATCCGGCAATAATTAATGTGTGGGGTTCAAACATGAAGCTCTTTAAACCAATCAAGTGCCTGTGGGTTAGCTAGGGCATCTATATTTCGTACTTCACGACCATTAATAATATCGGAAACCGCAAGCTCAACTAATTTATTTGATTTAGTGCGCGGCAGCTCAGGTGCAATTATAATTAAATCTGGCACGTGGCGTGGACTCGCTTTTGAGCGAAGTGCACTTCTTATGGAACGCTCAGTATCTTGGGTGAAATGCATTCCTGCTTTAACAACGACA
>JANLPM010000087.1:0-2866 GCA_031367265.1 Actinomycetes bacterium | reverse complement strand
CCACGTTAATAACCCGGAAATAAAACCAAATACGAGAAACCAGGTAGTTCGCTTAATCGAAGTGCTACCTGAAGTTTTTCGGATTAGCAGTATCAATAAACCGAGTAAAGCCAACCCAGGAAAAACTCGAATTGACAGCCCCGAGAGCAGCGCCGCAATTGATCCTAAATATCCTTCGCGCGTTGGAAATTGCGTCAAACAGGTAAAAGGAATTACCAACCCAGTTGCCAATGCTATTGATCGACGATCGATAGCGTTCCAAGCAATAAAGACGCCCACTATAAGCGTGATAAAGCTCAAGAAAGTTAAGGAGATAAGGGCTAAATTTGAAATCTGTGCCGCATTCATTCCGCCCACAAATGGCTTTAAAAGAAAACCATAAAAACTTTGGTACTGAGGGATGAAATCAGCATATGGCCAGTGACCAACCAGTGGAGCTAATAGTTCATTAATTACGTACTCGGAGTGATCAGGATCGATAACCGTTGCTGCACTCTGCCAAAAACTTGGAATAACCAATATCGCGTTTGCCAGAAACAGAGTAGATAGAAGAGTTTTCCAAATGATATTTAAGCTGCGCCACTCTATAATCTTAAAAACAACAGGAAGAATTATTAACGCCAACAAGAGTGCATAGGGGCCAAAACCCAACCACAATCGATACGAAAGAATTACGCCATTAATTGGAGCATGGTGTTCGACACCAGCGATTCCAATCGCTGTAATCAGAAAGGTCAAAGCACCATATAAATATTTACCCGTTGATTTGCTTAACTTTGAAAAACCCATCAATAGAAAAATTCCCGCAATCAGAATGGCAAATAAATAGATTGCTTTATCAGGGCCTTCGCTCTGGGCTGAGCCCCTCAGCAGTTGAATAATAAAGATGAAAGCACCCGTGATTGCAAAGGCTTTAATCCCTAAAGCAATGGGAGTCGGAAATGTTTCAGGAGTTGCGCCCTTTTTAACGGGAATCTGTGGCCTCTGCTTTGTGGGGCCTTGTTTCTTAGCCATTCTTCTCCTCGAAATTTATGCGTTCGATTTCAAACATCGGTGGGGTGCGTCTTACTTGTCCGTGGATACTCAAAATATATTCTCCGATAAGGCCAAGAAAGAGAAGTTGAACTCCACCCATCAAAAATATTCCGACGATTATCGTTGGAATCCCAACCGGCGCACTTCCGTTGGAAGTTAGCACCATAATCACCGTAAAGAGGGCATAGGCAAAACCTAAGAATGAGAGCACAAAGCCGCCTAAAAGTGCCAGGCGGGCCGGCACCCGTGACGTTGAGACAAAACCATTTATCGCTTGGTCTATGAGGGAGATGAAACTATTCTTTGATTTCCCGCGTTCGCGCTTGACCCAGGTATAAGGAACAGATGTGCTCTTTACTCCAGTTTGGGCGATTAATCCTCTGATATATGGATATTGATCATCAACGGCCAAAATCGAGTCAATAACTCTTTTATCGGCGAGTAAAAACTCTCCAGAGTTAAGTGGAATCACGGCCGCGGCAAACTTTTTGATGATGCGGTAATAAAGCCCACGCGCCATTCGCATGATTAAAGCCTCTTCGCGTTTGGCTCGAACCCCGTAAGTAACTAAGAAGCCAGCTTCCCACGCTTTAACCAGTTGCGGAATTATTTCAGGTGGGTCTTGCAAATCAGCTGCTAACTGCGGCACAACGATATCTCCGCTTGCACTCTTCATTGCATTCCACATATTTCTAAATGGCCCAACATTGCGGCTGTTGGCGATTACTTTGATTCGATGGTCCTTTGCTGCCAAACCGCGTAATTTGATGAGTGTCGAGTCAGTCGATGCATTGTCGGCAAAAATATGTTCGTACTCATAATTGGATAACTGTTCTTGCATAACTTTCTGGAGTTCTTGCGCACAGATTTCTACATTTACCTCTTCGTTATAACAAGGTGTAACAACTGAAATCTTCTTCATACTCGTACTCCATAAAACTCATGAATCTGATGATCCAACGCCGCCAGCGCCGACGTTTGCATCGCCGCTTTCTCCCAATCCAGAGTCCAGGCAATCGCTTCACGCGCCTCAAATCGATTGCTCCAGCCTAACTCTTTGGCGGCTAACTCAGATGAGAGCCATAAGAGCCCGGCTTCATGCGGGGCTTGCGAATCTATTGTGATTTCGACCCCCTTAGATCCTTCCCACTGCGCGCAGGCATACTCAGCCATTTCTTGAACTGTCAATTTTGATTCCTCACCCGGACCAAAGTTATATGCAAGTGAAATTCTTCGACCTTGCATAAGCGCTAAGCCCATACTTACATATCCATTGAGCGGATCTAAAACATGCTGCCACGGCCGAATCGATGCCGGGTTTCTTATGACCGCCTTTGTGTTTGCGCGAAAGCCGCGGATTAAATCAGGAATTAAACGATCCTCTGCCATGTCGCCGCCGCCAATGACATTTCCAGCCCGTGCCGAAGCGATGCAAATCTTTTTACCTTGCACTCCGGCAATTGTTTGCCACGCTGATATGACCATTTCGGTGGCCGCTTTACTAGCACTGTAAGGGTCTTTCCCGCCGAGAGCATCATCCTCGACGTAACCCGCCATTTTTTCAAGGTTTCTATAGACCTTATCGGTAGTAATTACGACAATCCATGCAGCGGAACTATTACTTACCACTGAATCTAAAATATGCGCCGTGCCCATAACATTGGTTTCAAAGGTCTCAATGGGTTCTCTATAAGATCGGCGCACAAGTGGCTGTGCGGCAAGGTGAAAAATGCCTTCAAATTGGTGCTGCTCAAAATAATCTTCCACCTCAGTACGATTTCGAATATCGAGAATCGCACTCTCTGTAAGACCTAAGTTATCAATAAGTGAA
>JANLPM010000069.1:0-3912 GCA_031367265.1 Actinomycetes bacterium | reverse complement strand
GCGTGAATTAAAGTTGCGACATCAACTGCATGTGCCTCCCAGTTAAAAATCAGTTCAGCTTCGGCCAGTAGTTCGCCCACGCGCGCGCCAACCATATGTACTCCCAAGATTGGACCATTCTTTTCGGCGATCAATTTAATTGAACCCGAGGTATTTAGAATCTGTGCTTTACCATTTCCAGCTAAATCATAGGTAAGTTCAACGATATCGTGACCACGTTTCTTTGCTTCAGTAGAAGTCAAACCAACCGATGCAACCTCCGGATCAGAGTAAGTAATGCGGGGGATTCCGTCATAATTAATGGGGCGAGGATTCAGGCCCGCGATTTCTTCGGCTACTAACATACCCTCGGCAAAGCCAACATGGGCAAGTTGCAACGTTGGAATTAAATCTCCGACTGCCCAGACGCCTGGCACGTTGGTGCGGCACTTATCATCGACGATGACAAAGCCGCGATCCATTGTTATACCTGCCTCTTCATAACCGATATTGGCTGAGACTGGTCCACGTCCAACGGAAACCAAAAGAAGTTCGGCGGTAAAAGTTTTGTCATTTTCTAAAGTTACAGTTACTCCGTCGGCGTTTTTAGTTACGGATTTAAAGAAAGTACCAAGTTCAAAATTAATCCCACGCTTTCTAAATGCCCGTTCGAGTGCCTTGCTCGATGATTCATCTTCGAGTGCGACTAAGTGGGGAAGACCTTCGATGATTGTTACATCGGCACCAAAAGATTTCCAAACCGATGCAAATTCACAACCAATTACCCCACCACCTAAAACTATGACACTCTTTGGAACATAATCTAACTTGGTACCGTGATCTGATGTGATGGTTTGAATCCCATCGATTTCAAGTCCAGGTA
This sequence comes from Actinomycetes bacterium, assembly GCA_031367265.1. Taxonomy (GTDB): domain Bacteria; phylum Actinomycetota; class Actinomycetes; order Nanopelagicales; family Nanopelagicaceae; genus Planktophila. The sequence continues at coordinate 3,050 of JANLPM010000069.1, read as the reverse complement.
AGGTTTTAGCATAAGATCCCGTAGCCAACACAATATTTTTGCCGACGTAGCGTTCTCCATTTACTTCTACGCTATTTTTCGAGGTTAATTTTCCATGACCTTCAACATAAGTAATATTTCGGGATTTAACTAAGCCCTGTAAACCTTTATGTAATCGAGAAACGACGCCATCTTTGTAACTATTCACACCTAACATATCGATTCCATCGAAAGTTGACTTAACTCCAAAGCGCGCGCCTTCTCTGGCACCATCGGCAATCTCAGCGGCATGTAAAAGTGCTTTTGTCGGGATACAACCTTTATGTAGACAGGTACCACCCAATTTATCGGCCTCAATTAAAGCCACGCTTTTGCCTAACTGTGCGCTCCTAAGGGCGCAGGCGTAACCGCCACTGCCGCCGCCCAAAATGACTACATCAAACTCTGGCACGTGAAAGACCCCTCTCGCAAAAAAACTGCACGGCTCTATCTTGCCGTATGGAGTGTGAAAGTACCCAATGAGGGTGTTTAAGCCCCTTCAATGAGGGTAACAAGTGCGCGAAGTGCGATCCCCGTTCCACCGACTGGGGTATATCCATGCGCGGCCGCTAGGTTAAAGGCGGGGCCGGCAATATCTAAATGAATCCACGGTAGTTTTGAGTCAACAAACTCTTTGAGAAATAATCCTGCGACTAACATTCCCCCGTTTTTGTCACCGATATTAGCTAAATCGGCCACTGGCGAATCTAGCGATGCTCGTAACTCCTCTGGAAGTGGCATTGGCCAAAATGCTTCGCCACTTTTTGCACTTGCGGTTAAGAACTCACTTCGAAATCCATCGTTATTTCCCATGACCGCACTAGTCCGAGTGCCGAGTGCAACTACCTGTGCTCCCGTCAAGGTTGCAACATCGATGATTCCATCGAGTTTATTTTTACCGCTCTGGGCTTTCATTAAAGCATCCGCTAAAACCAAACGACCCTCGGCATCTGGATTCAAAACTTCTACGGTCTTTCCGCCGAAAATAGTAATAATGTCACTTGGACGAGTTGCAGTATCACTCGGCATGTTTTCAGCAAGTGGTGCCCAAGTTTCAATTGCAACTGGAAGTTGCAGCGCGGCGATGGCAATTGTTGCTGCACAGACCGCCGCAGCCCCACTCATATCTGACTTCATCGCCTCCATACCCAAAGCTGGTTTTAGCGCTAAACCTCCGCTATCAAAAGTTATGCCTTTGCCCACTAAGGCAAAACGTTTTTTAGCGGACTTCTTTGGCGTATATGAAATGTGGAGTAGGCGAGGTGGATTTGCTGAACCTTGTCCAACGGCCACTATGCCGCCAAAGCCCTGTGATTTAAGTTGTGCTTGATCCCAGATGGTGACTTTTAAGCCAGCTTTTAACCCACCAGCACTCTTTACCGCGGTGCTCAGTTTCTTTGTAAAAGTATCGGGAGTTAAATGAGAAGGTGGTGTGTTAATTAAGTCACGCACTAAAAAAGTAGAGTCAGCGATAATCTTTGCTCGGGAGATTGCAGCTTTTGCGCCAGCGCTACTTGCTAATTCACTATAAATGGTGATTGATTTTAACGCCGCTTTGTGTTGGGTATTAGCAGCCCCACGAAACTCGTTAAATACATAAGCACCTAAAGCTGCCCCTTCTGCAACTGCGGCAAATCTCTCTAAGTCAGAGCTCGGAAGGGAAAAAGTTGCTGAGCTATTTCCCACCAAGGCTCGAGATGCTGCGCCGGCCGCTCTGCGTAGAACTTCATGTGGGTAGGAATCACTTTTCTTACCAAGCCCGGTAAAGACCAGCATTCGTGCGGCCAATCCAGGTATTTTTATAACCTCATCGGCCGATCCCGTCGCACCCATATCTATCAGTGATGCCACAATCGATTTAGTATCGAGAGCTAAATCACCAGATTCAATTACTAATCCGCCCTTGGTGTTAAGCGATGCTAAACCGAGAACGAGAATTTCAGCTTTAAGAAAGCTATTTGCAGCTTTGAGTGTGGTCATGGGCCTTAGAGTATTAGATATTTTGGTAGGTTTGCACAATGAAGACATCTCCACTCAATGAAAAGCATGTGATGCTCAACGCAAAGATGGCCGATTTCGGCGGATGGTTGATGCCTATCGAATATCCCGGTGGCGGAGTCCTAGCCGAACATTTGGCAGTACGAGAGCGCGTTGGAATTTTCGACGTATCTCATTTGGGAAAAGCTTCAGTGGTTGGTCCGGGTGCTTTGGAGTTTTTGAACTCAATGTTTACAAATGATCTTAACCGAATCGAAGATGGCTCCGCGCAGTACACATTGCTATGCACGGCGCAAGGTGGTGTCATCGATGATTTAATTGTCTATCGCAACTCATCCGACAATCTTTTTTTAGTTCCGAACGCCTCTAATACCACCGACGTCGTCGAAACCCTTAAATCACATGTACCGCTTGGAATCGAGATTATTAATCTGCACAATGAATTCGCAGTTCTGGCAGTACAGGGACCACTTGCACCTCAAGTAATGCAATCGCTGGGCATCAATACTGACATCGATTACATGGCCTTCTCACACGTTGTCATTGGCGGCGCCGAAGTAATTTTATGCCGTACTGGATATACCGGTGAGCTCGGGTATGAGCTCATACCTAAATCAACCGATGCCTCAAAGGTATGGGATGCGTTAGTTGCTGCGATTGAACCACTTGGCGGCTTAATCTGTGGATTAGGCGCGCGCGATACCTTGCGCACTGAAATGGGCTATCCACTCCATGGTCACGAACTTTCATTGGAGATAACTCCCGTGCAAGCAAGTGCGTCATGGGCTATCGGTTGGAACAAGGGTGATTTCATTGGGAGTCAGGTTTTGCGAGCTGAAAAAACCACGGGTCCAAAACGTCGAAGCGTTGCTATCAAATCATTAGATCGCGGTATTCCAAGAGCACATATGCAGGTTAAAGATTCAACTGGTGCGGCTATAGGAGAAGTTACTAGCGGGACTTTTTCACCATCATTAAAAGTTGGAATTGGTCTTGCCCTGGTGGCTGCATCGGTAAAGATTGGTGATCACTTG
>JANLPM010000067.1:0-5640 GCA_031367265.1 Actinomycetes bacterium | reverse complement strand
TCCTCAGCACTGACGAAGCCCGCCAAGTGACTGGTCAAGCAATCAAGGTGGCCAGTTGGTAGGGCGTGAAAATGTGGGTCACCGTATGGTGCCTATTTCCTTCACAGGTTTAGGTCTGGTAGCGGACCCCTTGGACCAATTGCACGGCGCCCGAAACTAAGAAGAAGTTCGAAAGGGCCGTCGCGATCCACCGTGTGAATGCGTATCAAATAGCAGTTCAAAATAATCCCGATTTACGCCTAAATATCCATTTCCACTAGCCCCCCACAACGGGGTCCTAACCTTTGCAAAAGGGTTGGACCGACAAATGCTCATAGAGGGAAGTCTTCGGACTCCTTTAATGGGCTTTTTGCTTTATTGAGGTTGAAATGGATGATGATGACGAGAAGGTGAAGGAGTTTGTAGTAGTAGTAGGAAGTAGATCTGGGCTCTATTTGACTAGTGGTTGATTTATTAGCCCAAGCCAGATGCGTTTTCTCCACTCGAGCTATCTGACTTTTCCGACTACGCCCACGCCTGGGGTCTTTTGGATGCTTTTTGGGATTCCCACAAAATGAAAGGTTGGGTGAAAGGGTTGACAATCTATATTTCTACTTCAACACATACTTTTTTGGGTTTTATCCTGATTTTCTACCATAACACATACTTTTTTGGGTGTAGTGGCAGAGAATACTTGACATTGTTGTGATGAAGACACAGAATAGTAGGTATGAAAGCAAACTTGAATTATTCTGGTCCAGCGCTAACTACCGAGGAGTGGGAGCACGAGTTCGGCATCTCCGTTCAACGGTTGAGGCTTGCGCGTAAGATGACTCAAATTGAGCTTGCTAAGTCGGCAAATATTTCAATCGGCAGTGTTCAAAATCTTGAGGCTGGGAAAGGCTCATCCTTGAGAAGTGTTATCGCCGTAGCTAGGGCTCTCGGGCGAAGCGATTGGCTAAGCGCCCTTACACCCCCTACTCCTAAAATCAGTCCGATGGAGCTCCTTCGCCAAAGGGAGGCGGCCGGGCCACCCAAGCGCCGGTATAAGAAGAGAGACGTAGCAGAATGAGCTACAAAGGTACGGACTTAGTCGAAGTACGTGCTTGGGGAAAGCAGGTCGGGGCAGTTACCCGGGATCCAAACACGGGCTTCTGCCTCTTTGAATACAGTGAGAAGTGGTTGAAAAGCGGAGTAAGCCTTTCCCCGCTTGCGATGTTGAACTCTAATCAGATCTATTCTTTCCCAAACCTTGCACCGGAAACCTTCCAAAGGTTGCCAGCAATGCTTGCAGATTCACTTCCCGATCGATTTGGAAATGCTCTGGTTAATAGAAAGCTGCTTACGGAGGGGCTAAGACCGGAGCAAATTACACCACTCGATAGGTTGGTCTATATGGGCGAGCGTGGGATGGGGGCACTAACATTTCACCCAGCCTGGTCTCCTGAGAACGAGAAGACAACAGTTATCGCCCTAGCTGACTTGGTTGCTGCCGCCAAAAAAACCTTGAAGGGCACATTCGCCGATAGTGCAATGAGCGATGATGCTCTTGCACAACTAATCCAGGTAGGAACATCAGCTGGAGGTGCGCGGGCCAAAGCCGTACTGGCCTATAACCGCACCACAAAACAGTACAAATCTGGACAGCTCCCACTTGAACCAGGGTATGAACATTGGATCCTCAAACTTGATGGGGTCAGTAAAGACAAGGAGACTGGAGAGAGTGATCTGGTAGAGAGTGCAGATTACTGTCGCATTGAATACGCCTATTTTTTGATGGCACGCTCCTGCGGAATCAGTGTAAGTGATTGCGAACTCTTGCCAGAGGGACCGCGCTTTCACTTCCTAACTAAACGCTTTGATCGGGGAGATAACGACCAGAGAATTCATATGCAGTCACTTTGCGCCGTGAGCCAGTTAGATTTCAATATGAGTGGTACTCACTCTTATGCACAATACTTTCAAACTATAAGAGATTTAGGGATGGGATCAGCTGAGTTAGCCGAGGCCTTTCGTCGCATGGTATTTAATGTCGTTGCTTGCAACCGAGACGATCACACCAAAAACTTCGCATTCTTGCTGCCTGAGGGTGGTACGTGGCGTCTGGCACCGGCCTTCGATCTGATTTATGCGCACAACATGGTTGACGGCTTTACCGTTAATCACCAGATGGCCGTGAATGGCAAATACGACAGAATCGAGCTCAGCGACATCCGCACCGAAGCCAACAGGGAGTTGATCTTCGACTCCGAAAATATAATTACTCAGGTTCTTTCTGGCGTTGAGCGGTGGCCGGAGTTCGCGAAAACCGCTGGCGTATCACCATCCTCGATTACACGAATTCACCAAGACATGCTCGCCAACCACCCAGGATCCGCTCTTCCCGCAAATTAGCAATGTACGTTTTTCCCTGATTTCTGAGAGTTATCGGGGTTGGAACTTTTTCACTTTTAGGTTGGAACACTGCACAATTCCAGAGCGATTCGAGCGCGAAAAAGCATTTGTTAGCTAGTCACGAAAGGCAAGAGGTAAACAAAATTTTCGTGTTTACTCGTTAACCAGGCACAATCGTTAAGAAAAACGCCGCAAAATCTTGTCTACTAAACAATTACAAGAAAACGACCGAACTCATGTCTACGTGAATTCGGTCGTTTTCTTGTTGCTTCTATTTCGACTTCCAGGACAACTTCTGACTTCCCGGACAACTTCTGACTTCCCGGACAACTTCTGACTTCCCGGACAACTTCTGACTTCCCGGACAACTTCTGACTTCTACATCTACAAATCACTACTTATTGAGCCAACCATCGATCTCATCAACTTTTAATTTCCTAATGATGGTCTTATCACTGCACTGAATTACTTGAGAACCAACCATCAAGTCGTGAAGAGTCTTTTGTTTATTTGTGAAAATGAATGACGCGTCAACAATGTAATTTGCCATAAATAGAATGCTTCCAAGAATCCATTGCAGGACCCCTTTAATGAGAACTTCTCGAATCACCATCTTTTTCCACCCGAATACATCACCGGATTTTGAATCTACAACCACTTGACCCATTAGATAGTGCCCCGGGGTCGTACCTTTTTCGGCAAGCGTGATAAACCAGATAATCCAAACGATACCTAAACCAAATCCAAAGATCACTGCATCGAGCACAAAGGCAATTAATCTGGACTGAGGTGTCGCTAGTGGACCATGTTTTTCTACTTTTGATTGACCTAAGTGGCCCGAGCGGTTTTGATGTGAATACCCTTCGGAAGAGTTTCGATTTAAAGAAGCCGTATCGATATTTGCTGGCTCTGATTGTGAAAATATGGATTTTGGAATGGGCGGAGGAGCGTCTTCGTACTCTCTAATTATTTTTCTGTTCATTTCCGCAGGCTAGTTATTAAAAGCTCCCAAAACCGAGAGAGCTCAAAGTTGTGGATAACTAATGTTGGCCCTCTGGACCATGCCCATCTCGCCGTGAGCTTCCATGGCCTCGCCACTTCAAAATAGGTCCATACTTAGAAATCGGCTCAACCACCTCGGAATCCTTACCAAGTACCGCACTGCGAGATCGGCCGTTGACACCAAATCTTTTAAGTAGTGGCGCAATAACTCGTACGTCGGGAAAGTATTCTCGGCGAAATGCTATGTAACCCATTGAGAGTGCATAGAGTCCGATCAGACGCACGAGTAGAGGTAGCCCGGAGTTAATTAAAAACATCATTCCTACCCACAGTGAAATTGTTGCAAAAAAACCATGGGCGATCCTACGAACGAGGGTGAGAATAAAATGTTCAGTTCTAATCTTGGTTAGTGCAATGGCGATGGGGCCGCCAAGAAAGGCAAAGAGCAGCAAGATAGCAACAAGAAAGGCCAAACTTTCCATTACAACCCTTTCCAATCGCCCTTAATAACTGAGAATATCGCCATATCAACGTGGTGCCCGTTGAAATTTCGAGATTTCTTTCGCAATATACCTTCACGGCTATATCCCGCCGACTCCAGCAACTTCGTCGATGCGAGATTATCAACGTTGACGAGGGCTTCAATGCGCTCAAACCCCATTGTTTCAAATCCAAAGTTAGTCAGAATTCTCGCGGCAATCGTTCCGACGCCCTTGCCTCTGACATCGGAGTTAATCCAGTAGCCTATTTCGGCCACATGATCCGGCAAATCCATACTATGAAATGAGATAACCCCGGCAAATTTTTTGGTATCTGCATTGCCATACTCAACGGCAAATGGGAGTTCTTTTTTTGCGGTAAACGATGCCGGAAATTTCTCGCGTACGAAAAATTGAGCGTTCTCCAGGGTGTAGTTAGTTGGAATTCTTGTGAAGCGAGGAATGATTGGATCTTGGCAACTTGTATAAATCTCAGGGATATCTTTTTCATCCAACGCCCTCAATGTGACTAATCCGTATGCGAGCGTTGGAACTTCGGTAGGCCACCAGATCATTGCGAAAGTATGGCAGTAAGGGTAACTATTGATATGAAAGATTCTAGGCGCCGTTAGGTTGATGGAACCGTGCTGATGGAACCGTGGCAATTGGTTCGGTTTATGGGAGCGAATTAAACGCTTTCATTTATTGGACGAGAAGGTACGAAGTATTTTTTTCCTGCTGGAGAAGTCCACAGACACGAACCATCGGCGTTACTAACAAGCACCCACCGGCCATGAGTTTTTAAACGATGATGCCTGCGGCACAGTAGACCGAGGTTTTCTGCCTTAGTTTCACCGCCCGACTCCCAACTATTGGCGTGATCGATATCGCTTCGAGATGCAGGCTGTCGGCAACCTGGGAATCGACAGGTGCGATCACGTGCCAGTAAGAAATCAACGAGGGCTTGCGGAGGTTCATATTTCTCTCGGCCGTAATCTAGAAGATTTCCGGTCTGTGGATCGGTAATAAATCTCTTCCAGGTTGCATCCGATGCTAGTTCTCGCGCCACCGAAGCGGGAATCGCGCCGTAGCCAGAGAGTTGTCCCGGATTTTCAGCTAAGCCGAGCAGAGTAGGAAGGTCGATGGTGACATTTACTGTAACTGGCCTGCGATGAGCTCGAACTTCATCGACATTGTGTGCAAGGGCGTCGGAGAGAATAGCTGTGAGTGCATCTGCGCGCTTATTGTCAGTAGAAAGCAGGGACCAAGTGCTAGTGGCTTCTCTTGAGATTTCACATTTGTTGCTTTGATTGGAATTATTAGAGATGTTACACGTATTGTTCCAATCCTTGGATAAGTTTTTATGCTTGGCCTCATCAAAATCGTTCATCTTTAAAATATAGGCCTCAATCGATTTCATTACCGTCTGGGCATCGTGGGCTGGCAAGATTGCAACGACGGTTGCCATTCCATCGGCTTCGTTATAGCAACTCACTCGTCGAGATTCTCGCGCGCGATCGACAACTACTTCAAACTCCTGCGGTGCGAGTTGGGCAATTGTGGTGCGCACTTTATTTGCAACTTGACCGGGGGTATGGAATTCGGCGTGAGCCAGGGCGCTGTTCTCAATCTGATAAATAGCAAACTCGCTCAAACCATCACGAATGGCAGCTGCCGTCTCCTTCGCGATTACCGTTGCATGGGATGCGGAGATTTCACCCATAGCTAAGGCTGAACAGGTATTAGGAAGGTGATTAATTAAGGTTCGCGCAACATCAATGCGCAT
>JANLPM010000065.1:0-3339 GCA_031367265.1 Actinomycetes bacterium | reverse complement strand
TGGCCACGTTTGTTTCCATTAGGCGATGGCGTACGCGAAGAACGCGGCTTCGCTTTTTACGATCGCTTAATCGATGCAGTTTTGGAGGCTGGAATTGAGCCGCTGGCAACTCTGTATCACTGGGATTTACCACAACCACTACAAGATAAGGGTGGTTGGGTAAATCGCGATATCGTCGCTCGCTTCGCCGATTACTCAACTGCAGTTGTTGAGCGTTTTGGTGATCGCGTTAAAAAGTTTACGCCCATAAATGAGCCATGGGTTGTGGCTTGGCTTGGATACGGAATTGGAGTCCATGCACCTGGAATAAAAGATCGCGCATCCGCATTTGCCGCTGCCCATCACACAGTAATCGCACATGCCGCGTCCACGAATGCAATGCGCGCGGTGCGCAGTGATATTTTAACTGGTCCAGTTTTAAATCAAGCTAACTACGTTCCCGATAATGCTTATGACTCTTATCAGGTACATACTGCGGCGGTGTTAGACGCGGTTCAAAATCGCTTCTGGATGGATGCTTTTATGTATGGAAATTATCCGGAGATTCTCATTGAAGAGTTTGGCGCAGAACTCAATGCGGTTATTAAAGATGACGACTTGCAAGCAGCCACAGTTAAAAATGACTTCCTTGGAATTAATTTTTATTTTGATAGCCGAGTTGGTCCAGCTCTCGAGGGTTTAGATCAAAGGCGTTCAATTTCATCTCTTTTTGATGCGGCTTGTGATGAAGCGCCACGTGGTCCGCTCACCGATATGGGTTGGCCGCTAACTCCTGAAGGTCTGGAAAATCTACTTGTCCGTTGGCAGGATGAACATGGTGAGAATCTACCTAAGATATACATAACTGAAAATGGAGTTGCCTACGATGATGGCCCTGATTCAACTGGACGCGTGCGAGATGAACGTCGCACTGACTATTTGCGGAGACATTTACAGGCCGTCTCACATGCCATTGCTAAGGGCGCACCTGTTAAGGGTTATTACCAGTGGTCGCTCATGGACAACTTCGAATGGGCTTTGGGATACGACAAACGTTTCGGGATTGTCCACGTTGATTTTGACACGCAGAAGCGCACGATTAAAGATTCCGGGTACTGGTATCGCGATCAGATTAAAAATAATGGGCTACACATTTAACTGTAAGCGCTAATTACCGAGGAACCCCTGCCACATAACTCAAGACATGGACTTTGGAGATTAAGCTTTAACAGAGCCTGCTAGCAATCCACGTACAAAGAAACGCTGCAATGAGAAGAAAACAATTAGTGGAATGATGATTGAGACAAGGGCGGCGGGTGCGACGTTTTCCCAGTGAGAGCCAAGCGAGCCACCTAGGTTAGCTAAGTGCAGAGTTAAGGGTGCAACATCATCGGTTCCGCCCGCAAATACCAGTGCTACCAACAAATCATTCCAAATCCATAAGAATTGAAAGATTGCAATTGATGCAACTGCAGGTAACGAGAGTGGCAAAATAATTCGGCGGAAAACTTCGAAATGATTTGCGCCGTCGATTCGAGCCGCTTCTAAGAGCTCTCTTGGTAGGGCTGAGACAAAGTTGTGCAATAAATAAATGACGAGCGGAAGTCCGAACATTGTGTGGGGCAACCACACTGAGGCTAATTTGCCAACAATATGAAGTTGCGGAATTATCGTGTGTCCAAATAACTGAACTCCGGAAGCGAAGAAGGTAAGCAGTGGAAGAAGCGAGAGCTGAAGTGGCACGCCTTGGAGTGCAAAGAGACCATAGAAAACCTGATCACTAAAGCGAAAGGGGATCCATGCAAGGGCATATGCCGCCATCAAACCAAAACCAACGGATAAAAGTACAGCGGGAATAGTTATTGCAAGTGAGTTAACTGCAAAGGGAATCATGCCCTGTTCGCCTACTGTGCCACCGCTTTGAAATAAAACCGCTCGAAAATTATCTAAAGTAAAAGAGGGATGGGCAAACGCATTCCACCAACCACTTGAAACAATTGCCTCCTTCGTTCGAAAAGAGGTTACAACTAAGCCAAATGTTGGCACCGTCCATAAAACGGCGATTACCGTAACCACTAAAGAGGCAATTGGAGATGTAAAGGGGCGGTTTGCACCTGGTGCTTTAGTTGCCATCAGTGTTTGCGCTCCAAACGAAGAGACCGAATGTTGTAATAAGTAATGGGAATAACGCCTAAGAAAATTAATACGGCGAGAGCTGAACCTCGCCCATAATTCAAATAGACGAAGTTTTCATCAAACATTCGATTTGATAGCACATCGGTTTTAAAGTTCCCGCCAGTTGTCGTATGGATTACATCAAAGAGTTTTAGGGTTCCAACCATTGCCGTTGTGAGCACCACAATGATAGTTGTGCGCACCATGGGTACAGTAATTGTTCGAAAGAGTTTGATTCCTGTCGCGCCATCTAACTGCGCTGCCTCTTCAATCTCAGAAGGGATTCCTTTAATCGCCGCCGATAAAATTACCATTGCAAAACCCGTAAAGCCCCAAATGTAAATGACCATTAAAAATAGATTGTTCCAGGGGGACCAGAGTAATAAGTGTTTTACATCAATGTGAAGCCACACAAAGAATTGGCCGATCAAACCCGTTTGCGGATCCTTCTGCTCTTGAAATGAATACATTAAGTTCCAAATTAAAGAACCACCGACGAATGAAATTGCCATGGGCATAAAAATTAATGACTTGGCTACGGCTTCGCGCTTCATTTTATTGAGCATTGTCGCCAGTGAAATTCCAAGAGTGGTCACGATTGCTGGACATATCACGACCCAGGCAATTGTGTTAGCAAAAGCTAAACGTATATCGGCATCTTTAATCGCATTTGAATAGTTAGCAAAACCGACCCACTTAGATGAATCGGCATTTTTAAAAGACTCCATAAAAGTCTGAATTGCGGGAATACCTAGACCCGTCATCACTAGAATGATGGCAGGAACTAAGAAAAGTGCTAACGCAAGCTTGTTTTGTTTCTTGCCTTTAAGCCTGGATCCGGCAGCAAATGCCACAGAGTAGAAACCAAAAAATATGATGAGTACAATAAAAATTTGGACAATCTTTGGCCATGAACTGGCAAACAAAGATGACCAAGTGATCACAGAAAATTCCTTTTCTCTAAATTTATTATTGTTTAAAAAGGTTGTGAAATTCTAAGGTAAAACCAGGGCCCACCAATAGGTGGACCCTGGTTTTTACAGCTCTAGCTAGTGGTTATTTACCAGTTAGCATCAATGGCTGCTGCTACATCCTTCATTGACTTACCTTCTGCATAGAACTTTGTCATTTCTTTCCAGAAAGCGCCGTTTACAGCAGTTGGCATCAAGTCAGATGCATCGAACA
>JANLPM010000031.1:0-7747 GCA_031367265.1 Actinomycetes bacterium | reverse complement strand
ATCGGTTTCCACTTAGCCAATGTGCGCTTGGTTTATGTCGATAAATATACTTTGCCTCTTTATTATTGATTTATCGTTAAATCTATTTTATTATCAATACCGATTTATCGTTAAAGAGTTAAAGCCCTAAAACCTTACGTAGATTTGTCAACTCTCCAGTATTAAGGTCCCGCCACCTACCCTCAGGAGTATCCCCCAAAGATATAGGCCCAAACTTAGTTCGTATCAAACGAAGGACATCAATATCGACCGCCTCCAGCAAACGGCGAATAATGTGATACCGGCCTTCATGGATCGAGAGCTCCAACCAGCGCGCCGAAAGCTCCTTAAACTCGCTCACACGTCCAATCCCATCTTCGAGTTCAATACCTTTAAGAAGTGTTTTCTCCGCACCGACGGGAAGCTTTCCGTCAAACTCAATTATGTAACGCTTCTCTAAACCAAAGGATGGATGGGTCGCTCTAAAGGTCAAATCTCCATCATTTGTCAGTAAGATTAATCCTTCAGAGTCCTTGTCTAAGCGGCCTACATGAAAAAGACGCTCCTTTCGAAGATCTATGAAATCACTCAGCGATGGCCTACCTTCAGGATCGAACATAGTAGACAATACGCCTTTAGGTTTATGAAGTACTAGGTAACTCTTAGTCATAGAGCGCCTAATTGTCTCACCATCAACTGATACTTCTACCTTTTCAGGGTCGAATTTAGCACCCATCTCGCGAATAGTGATTCCATCGACGCTTACCCGCCCCGCGGCAATAAGCTCATCGGATCCTCGGCGGCTGGTGATCCCCGCATCTGCAATTATTTTATTAAGACGCATCTCGCCCATGGCTATCCTCCCGACAGTCAGGGGGTAAGCCTAGCGCCACCTTTAGTCAGTTAGCGAATCGAGAATATCGTCCAGACCCTCTAAATCTGGTAGAAATGGCGCAAGGGCGGGCAGATCATCAAGAGAGTTTAATCCCAGACGCTCCAGAAAATAGCTGGTCGTCGTATATAAAATCGCTCCGGTTTCGTGTTCAAGACCCGACTCCTCTACTAGACCTCGGGTGAGAAGAGTCTTCATGACCGCCTCCACATTCACGCCTCGGATAGCCGAAACCCTGGCACGTGAGACTGGCTGGCGATAGGCCACGACGGAGAGCGTCTCGAGGGCGGCTTGAGTCAAACGCGACTGTTGGCCATCCAGGACGAATTTTTCAACGATGGCCGCACACTCCGTATGGCTGTAGAAACGCCATCCCCCATTGATCTTCTTCAAGGCAAACCCGCGCTCTGTATAACTCTCAACTAACTCGTTAAGTATCGGCTCAATCTCTTGAACTGGCAGCTCTAAAACTTGAGCTAGAAGGAGCTCAGTGACTGGCTCATCTACGACCATTAATATCGCTTCAATCGAACGTTTAACTTCACGATTAGACATTTTCACTACTTTCACGCTCATCATCTTCTGGTGGAGGAATGGGGATATCAAATTCGTCGCTAATCTCAATATCGCCGGTCAAGGATCCGGTCCACGAAATTTGCAGCTCCCCGAGCGCAATAACCTGGGCAAAACGTAAAACCCCTTGGCGATATAGATCTAGAAGTGCCAGAAAACGGGCCACGACCACGAGGGTATTTTCAGCATCCGAGACCAAGCTCCTAAAACTCATTGTTTTCGACCTTCGAAGCGCCTCCACGACCATTCGAGACTGCTCACTCACACTCACCAATGGAAGATGAAGATGCTCCATATTCATCGTTGGAGTGTTTTTAGGTGTCAAAACTCGTTGGGCAATTGCGGCAAATCGATTTGCACCCACTCCAATTAAAACTTCAGGCAGGAGCATGCTGAGAGCGGGATCTAGAGCCACTACACGGGCAAAGGCTAGATCGGCGAGGGCGATACGTGCGGCAAAGGTAGCGGCAATCTCCTTAAAGGCCCGATACTGCAGCAACCTGGCGAAGAGAATATCCCTCGCCTCAAGCAGTGCCAGGTCTTCCTCATCATCGACCTCACCACTAGGTAGAAGTCTGGCCGCCTTCAGGTCAAGCAGAGTGGCCGCAACGACTAAGAATTCAGTGGCTTGATCCAGGCGCCACCCTTCACCGCTCTGCTCAAGTGCACGGATGAAGGATATGAACTCGTCGGTCACCATACTCAGGGATATATCGGTGATATCCAACTTATGGCGAGAGATCAGAGTTAAGAGCAGGTCAAAGGGTCCATCAAAGTTATCAAGGTGGACAGAGAAGGCGCCAGTCCTCTCCGATTCAACGTCGGTCGCTGCCTGCGTGGAAATATCCATGGAGGCACCTTACTTCACAGTTGCTCCAGTTCTGTGTAATGCGTAGGCTCTCCAGTAATATCTAGAAAGAGGTTTGACGTTTGAGCGCTAAATCGACAATTAGAGAAGAAATCTCTACTACCTCCACCTTGCTGGGTAAAAAACCCAACTCGTATCCAGTACCGGCCGTGCCAAGTGAGCATGGGCAGGGCAAAATAATCGCAGTCTTTAATCAAAAAGGCGGCGTCGGTAAGACCACGACAACAATTAACTTAGGTGCCAGCCTGGCCGAACTCGGGCGACGTGTATTACTTGTCGACTTCGATCCACAAGGAGGTCTCTCTCTTGGTCTGGGTGTAAATGCCCATGCCATGCCGTTAGAGCAGACCGTTTATTACGCCTTAATGACGCCCACTGCATCGGTGGAGACAATTATTTTAAAGTCCCTTGTTCCCGGTTTAGATTTTCTACCTGCCAACCGAGATTTAGGTACGGCAGAAACGACTTTGGGCGCAGAGATTGGTGGGCAGCAATACCTCAAGCGTGCACTTGCTGCACTGCGCGATTACTACGATGTAATTTTAATTGATTGCCAACCAACAATGGGTCAGTTAACCATAAACGCCTTGGTTGCCGCCGACGAAGTTATCGTTCCACTTCAATGTGAATACTTCGCTTTGCATGGTTTCATTGAGTTAAAAGGCAATCTAGATAAAGTTAAAACCTTTTTAAATCCCAATCTCACTCTCATTGGAATATTAGCCACGATGTACGACAAAAAAACTTCACATAACCGGCAGGTTCTTGAAAGAATACTTGAGCAGTTTCCTGCCGATGTCTTTGAAACAATTATCGCTAAAACTATTCGCTTTCCCGAAACAACAGTTGTAGGTGAGCCAATTACTACGTATGCACCATCATCTGATGGTGCAGCTTCATATCGTCGACTTGCACGAGAATTAATCGCCAGAGGAGGCGCACGATGACCCGCAGAGCAAATCTTCCAGGAGCAGACGAACTATTTCGCTCTACCTCTCCGGCCCTAAGTTCAGTGCCAGCGGCTCATGAAGCACCGACGCAACTAGTGCCTCCCACAATCTCAACGCCAAAAGCACCCTCGGTTAAAAAAGGTGTTCGTTCAATTGCTCGGCGCCGAGTGACGACGCTTGATAGATCACCATCGGGGCGCGAGCGGCATGATGAGAAAATAACCATTTATCTCTCAGCCGATGAACTCTTTGATTTAGATCAAGCTCGATTATTACTTCGAGGTGATCTAGGTTTGGCAGCAGATCGTGGTCGCATCGTTCGCGAATCTATTGCAGTGATAATCGCCGATCTTGAAGCTAAGGGCGATCAAAGCATTTTGGCCAGGCGTCTGCGCGGGCTTTAAAAAAAACTTAAGCGCGCGGATGTGCAGTGGAATAAACCTCGCGCACTTTATCGATAGTGATCAATGTATATATTTGCGTGGTCGTTACTGAAGCATGACCTAAGAGCTCTTGCACCACGCGAATATCGGCGCCACCATCTAAAAGATGTGTTGCATATGAGTGTCGAAACACATGCGGAGAGACTTTTTCACTAATTCCAGCGCGTTGTGCCGCTTTTAAAACTATTGCCCAGGCCGACTGGCGAGTAATCCGCGCGCCGCGAGAGTTTAAGAAAAGTGCGCTGTTAGCGCCAGATTTTTGCGCGCTGAGAACGGGGCGGATCCGAGTTCGGTAGTCATCGATTGCTTTCGTAGCATAGGAGCCGAGTGGAACTATTCTCTCCTTGCCGCCTTTACCTCGCAGTTTCACGGTGGTTATTTCGCCATCGCCAGTCTCTGAATTATTTATATCAACCAAGTTAATTCCAATTAGCTCACTCACGCGCGCACCGCTTCCATACAAAACCTCGATCATGGCTTTATCGCGCAATGTGATTGGCTCGCCCTCGTGAAAAGCCGATTCGATAAGTAAGAGTATTTGCGCAACGCTGAGCGCTTTTGGAAGTCGTCGAGGTGATTTACTCATTTCAATGTCAAGGGTTGGATTAGTTAAGCCGTGCTCGATATCGATACGCCTAAAAAAACTTCTCAAGGTCGAATCGATTCGATTTATACTCGCTGGTGATAGTTTGGCCAAACGCAATGACACCTCAAAATCACTTATTGTTTTTGGGTCAACCAGCGCCAAATCTCTTCCCGCAAGAAATTCAGCGAACTTAGTAAGATCTCTTCGATATGCCGCAATTGTATTTGACGATAGGCCTCGCTCAATTGCGCAGTAATTGAGAAATGTTTGTGCCAGAGAATCAAAGTCGAGCGTGCGGATATCCATGGGCATCTGCAACAGCGGCGTAGTAGATCTCGCCATCGTGAATATTTAATCCCTTAGCCAAATTCTCGTCCAAGGAGAGGGCTTCTTTCCAACCGTGTTTGGCAATAGAGAGTGCATAAGGAAGAGTTGCATTAGTAAGTGCATACGTAGATGCAACTGGAACCGCGCCTGGCATATTTGCCACACAATAAAAGACCGATCCATGAACCATAAACGTTGGATCAGCGTGAGTTGTTGGCCGGCTGTCTTCAAAGCAGCCACCCTGATCGATAGCAATATCAACGAGTACTGAACCGGACTTCATGGTTTTAACTAATGAATTTGACACTAATTTAGGTGCCTTTGCGCCATGAACCAGGACCGCGCCTATCACTAAATCGGCCGTACGAACTTCGCGCTCAATGGCGTGCGTTGATGCAACGAGGGTTTTAATTCTTCCCGAATAAATTGCATCTATGTACTGCAATCGATTTATTGATCTATCAAAGACGGTAACGTCAGCGCCCATTCCCACTGCGATGACCGCTGCGCTCAAGCCCGCTACTCCCCCACCGATAACTACAACTCGACCAGGTGCAACCCCTGGGACTCCGCCCAACAAAACACCACGTCCCCCATTGGGACGTTGCAACGCCGTTGCTCCCACTTGAGTTGCTAGTCGACCGGCAACTTCACTCATAGGTGCAAGCAGTGGAAGAAAGCCATTAACCTCAACGGTCTCATATGCGATTGCGGTAATGCCACTTGCAACTAATGCATCTGTGCAGGCCTTAGAAGCGGCCAAATGCAGATACGTAAATAAGCTTTGGTTTGGGCGCATCCGGGAATATTCAGCTTGAATCGGCTCCTTTACTTTGAGAATCAAATCAGCTTCACGCCAAATTGCTTCGGCATCTCCCCGCATAGCTGCACCGGCGGCCACGAACTCTTCATTTGTTATCGCCGAACCAACACCTGCCCCATTTTCGATAATTACCGTGTGCCCCGCCGATACGAATTCACTGACTCCTTCAGGCGTGATGGCTACGCGAGATTCGTGGACTTTTATCTCTCGTGGAACTCCAACTATCATTTTTTCAACCTTTCAATTTCACTGCTGCGGCAATAAGTCCAACAAATAGTGGATGTGGCCTGGTTGGTCTTGACCGCAGTTCAGGATGTGCTTGGGTGCCGATATAGAAAGGATGGACGCTCGGAGGCAATTCCACAAATTCAACTAAATCCAACTCTTTATAAAAACCTGAAAATTCAAGTCCAGCCGCGGAGATTCGATCTCTGTAGGCGTTATTTACTTCATAACGGTGGCGGTGACGCTCCGAGATTTCAAGTGCGCCATAAGTTTTTGCCACCATTGAGCCAGGGGTAAGTGCGGCGGTGTAGAGACCTAAGCGCATTGTCCCGCCCATATCCTCATTGCCGGCAACAATCTCTTTTTGGTTCTCCATAGTCGCGATTACTGGTGTTCCGGTATCGGCAAACTCACTGGAAATCGCATCGCTAATTCCAGCTAGATTTCGCGCAGCTTCTATAACCATGCATTGCAAACCTAAACACAGACCTAAGGTAGGTATTTTATTCTCGCGCGCATATTTGAGCGCTCCTACTTTTCCCTCAATTCCACGGATGCCAAAGCCGCCGGGTACACAAATTGCATCGACTCCACTTAAATTTTTCGCCGCACCTTCGGCGCTTTCGCATTCATCACTGACTATCCAGACAATTTCAATTTTTGCTTCATTAGCAAAGCCTCCCGCGCGCAAAGCTTCCGAGACTGAAAGATAAGCATCGGGCAAATCAATATATTTTCCAACCAGGCCAACGCGGATATGGTGCTTGGGATGGTGGACTTTATCAAGAAGCGAATCCCACTCTCCCCAAACAACGTCATGGCACGTAAGACCCAAACGCTTCACCACATAATCATCTAAGCCTTCGGCGTGTAAAACTTTCGGGATATCATAAATCGACGGAGCGTCAACTGCGGCAACAACTGCAGCTAAATCAACATCGCACATCAGCGAGATCTTCTTCTTTACTGAAAGTGGTATTTCTCTATCCGAACGCAACACAATTGCATCGGGAGCGATACCGATACTGCGAAGTGCAACAACCGAATGTTGAGTGGGTTTAGTTTTCAATTCGCCCGATGGCCCAATATATGGAACAAGAGAGACGTGCAGATAGAACACATTATCGCGACCGACTTCTTGACGAAGTTGGCGAGCTGCCTCTAAAAATGGCTGGGATTCGATATCTCCCACAGTGCCACCAATTTCAGTTATGACAATATCTATATCCGGCGCGGCCATAGCGCGTATGCGCTCTTTAATCTCATTAGTAATATGTGGAATCACTTGCACAGTCTCACCAAGATATTCACCGCGACGCTCACGTGCAATAACTCGCGAGTAAACTTGGCCCGTTGTTACATTTGCTGAACCGTGCAAATTAGTATCTAAGAATCTTTCGTAGTGCCCAATATCCAAATCCGTCTCGGCCCCATCATCGGTAACAAAAACCTCTCCATGTTGAAAGGGATTCATCGTGCCGGGATCGACATTTAAATAGGGATCCAGCTTTTGCATTGTTACGCGTAGCCCTCTGGCTACCAGTAACATGCCAAGGGATGAGGCGGTTAGACCTTTTCCAAGAGAGGAGGCGACTCCGCCGGTTACAAAGAGATGTTTCGTCACATGTTGCTGGCCCATGGGAGACAAACCTATCACTTTTGACCTCGCTGGCTTTACTCCCTCATTGAGAGTAGTTCGGCGGCGTGTTCGCGGGCGCTCACAGAATTTTCAAACCCTGCCAACATCCGTGCAATCTCTTCGATTCGATCATCGCCTTGCACTTTTCGAACATTACTCTGACTTACCGAACCATCAATGTCCTTAGTTACCACGAAATGTGAATCGGCCCACGCTGCAACTTGAGCCAAGTGTGTAACCACAACGACTTGGGCGTGCTGCGAAAGTCTATGCAGGCGCCGTCCCACCTCGATTGCCGCTTTCCCGCCAACTCCGGCATCGACCTCATCAAATACATCTGTTCCCACGGGATGAGATTGGGCAATTACGACTTCAAGTGCCAACATCACGCGCGACATTTCACCACCGCTTGCACTTTTAGCAAGTGAAACAAGTGGCGCAG
>JANLPM010000027.1:0-2848 GCA_031367265.1 Actinomycetes bacterium | reverse complement strand
GAGTCCTCGGTCTTCACGGATCTCAGGGACAAACTTTGTAGTAGATGGCGCACTTACGCGCTCCGTTCAATTTTGAATTGAAAGTTGTAGAGTTAGGCGAAATTAACTTTCATAGAAGGAGAGATCCATGGCAACTACACGAAAAGCATCGACAGTTTGGAACGGAACACTATTAGAGGGCAAGGGTGAGGTCACACTTAACTCATCTGGAGTTGGGGTTTTTCCAATCTCTTGGCCGGCGCGAAGCACTGAAGCAAATGGTGTTACGAGTCCGGAAGAGATGATCGCTGCGGCGCATTCAGCGTGTTTCTCAATGGCCTTTGCCGGCAGGCTGGCACAGGCAGGAACTCCACCTACAGAACTGCGAACCTCCGCCGAGGTCGATTTCCAACCAGGGGTTGGAATAACAGAGATCAGGCTTCATGTAAGTGGGGACGTACCTGGACTCGATCACGCAGGTTTCGCACTCGCTGCCGCGGCTGCGAAAGAGGCATGTCCTGTTAGTCGGGCACTCACTGGGGTTCCGATTAAACTGCTCGTTCATTAACCAAAATAACCTGCGCATCGTGTGGCAGAACCCTTGCTAAAGCTGGTCTAGGGGGATAGCGTTCCACTGCAGAACAAATGAAGAAGGAGTTCAGTTCTTCTTTGCTGCAGAGGGGTTGGCCTGAGGTGCAAGATTCTGAGCGTGCAGAGCGAGGCGCAGTTCGACTCATCGATCTATCCAAGCGCTTTGATCAAGCCTTTGCCGTCCGATCCTTAAATTTGCAGGTCCGGCCGGGGGAGTTTCTCTCGCTTTTGGGGCCAAGTGGCTGTGGCAAAACCACAACTTTGCGGATGCTTTCGGGCTTTGAAACTCCCGATACCGGTGAGATATTCATCTCTGGAAAATCTGTTGCTGGGTTGCCACCGTACAAAAGAGATGTCAATACCGTTTTTCAAGCCTATGCGCTATTTCCGCATATGTCAGTGGCAGAAAATGTCGCATATGGCCTGATGCAAAAACATGTGGCAAGGGGCGAAATCAATCGGCGCGTTGGCGAGGCCCTAGAGATGGTGCGCATGGTGAGTTTTGCCAAGCGATCACCGAAGCAACTTTCTGGTGGACAGCAACAACGGGTAGCGCTGGCGCGAGCTTTAGTTAATCAACCCAGCGTCCTGCTTTTAGATGAACCGTTAGGTGCACTAGATCGAAAACTACGCGAAGAGATGCAGATTGAATTGAAACTTCTGCAAAGCCAGTTAGGAATTACTTTTATCTTTGTTACCCACGATCAAGAAGAGGCGCTATCGATGAGTGATCGAGTAGCGGTTATGAACGAGGGAGAGATCGTGCAATTGGATGCGCCCGATACTATTTATGAAGAGCCGAACTCTGCCTTTGTGGCAGGTTTTATTGGGCAACAGAATTTCTTTACCGGAGTTGCCCAAGAACAAGGCCGGGTTGTGACAAATGAATTGGTGAACCTGAGTTCAGCTAGGAAGCATTCGCAGATTATTGCAAATAAATCTAACGTGCTCGCATCTGTTCGACCTGAAACTATCTCTTTGCAAGTTGCAGATAGTGCAGCTACTCATGGAGTGTCGTTAAATCGAATTGAAGGAGAGTTAGCAAGTATCGCCCACTTAGGCGATTCAGTTCAATTAATTATCAGAGTTCCAGGCCGTAGTGAAATTATTTCAAAGTACAGCCGCTCTGATGCACCAAATATACGAGTTGGGACCACAGTTTCTTGCTCGTGGTCTGAACTTGACGTCCATGTATATCCAACATCCACTAACGAAAGGTAATAGATATGAAGGAAGCTCCGAAACCCACACGTATTTTGGCAAGTGAAGAATTTGCGCATCGATTTAGTAGACGATCGATTCTTTTGGGATCGGCGGTCGGCGTTATCTCCGGCGGGCTATTACTTGCTGGATGCAGCACCTCCAAATCTCCCAAGGCTGGAGAGCTAAGTAGTGCAACGCCTAAGCCATCTCCTATTGAGAGTAAGTTAAATATGTATAACTGGGCGCAGTATGACGACCCAAAACTAGTTACCGCCTTTACCAGCGCTTTTGGTCCCACCGTTCAAATCGATGTGTATAGCTCGAATGAAGAGATGATTGCAAAACTCTCCGCCGCCAAAGGTACCTCCGGATATGACCTAGTTATTCCTTCGGGCACATATATCCCGCAGATGATTAAAAATGGCTTACTTGAAAAATTTGATAAGGCGCAACTTCCCAATCTGGCCAAAGTCGAACCCGCTTTACTTGGACGCTCCTGGGATCCCACAAATGATTACAGTATTTGTAAAGACTGGGGCACTACGGGATATATGTATGACACCAAAGTAATTAAGCGACCAATGCTTACTTGGCAAGATTTTATTGATGCCGCCCAACACGAGGCCAGCGGAAAGGTATCCGTCCTGGATTCACCGCCCGAAGTTGCCGCGATTTATTTCTGGGCAAAAGGTTTTTATTGGGCAACTGAAGTTAAGGCCGAGCTCGATGCGGCAGAGAAATTTCTGGTAAATGACTTTGCCTCTCACATTAAAGCCTTTGACTCATACCCTGGAATTAAATTAGCGCAAGGCGGTTACGCCCTCTCTGAACTCTGGAATGGAGATGCCCGCCAAGGTCTATTAGCTAGTAAAAATCCTGATCGCTACAAGTGGGTTCTTCCAACTCCAAGAACAGAGTTGTGGATGGATAACTGGGCTATCGCCGCAGGTGCTAAGGATCCAGTTGCCGCACATGCGTGGATCAATTTTATTCTCGATCCAGTGAATTCCTTCACTGATATGCAGTACACCGGTTACAACACTGGGATAATTGGAAATGAAGAAAAAGCCAAGGC
>JANLPM010000286.1:0-7631 GCA_031367265.1 Actinomycetes bacterium | reverse complement strand
TCATACGCTAGATCAACATAGTCGGCTGATATCACCTCGACATCGCTAACAATTGAGTGCTCTGCACAAAAATCTAACATCTCTTGAATCTCTGGAATACCGCCAATCATGGAGCCGGCAATACGTCGGCGGCCACTGACTAGAGTTCCTACATTTACTGCATACGGATTAACTGGTAGGCCAATTACAATAAGCGTTCCATCAAGTGCAAGTAAATTTAAATAGTCGTTGATATTTAAATCAGCGCTGACTGTATTGAGAATTAAATCAAAGCTCTTATAAAGCCCTTTTAGTTGAGTACCATCTTTTGTATTAACAAAATGACGCGCTCCCATTGCCAGTGCATCAGCCTCTTTCTCGGGGGAGTGTGAAAAAACTGTAACTTCGGCGCCCATGGCGTGTGCGAATTTCACTCCCATATGACCAAGGCCGCCCAATCCCATAACGCCGATTTTCATTCCAGCTTTAGCCCCCCACTTTTTTAAGGGCGAGTACAAAGTGATTCCAGCACAAAGTAAGGGGGCTACCCCAGCTAAGGGGAGAGATTTTGGAATGTGAACGGCATAATCTTCATTAATTATAAAGTTGTTTGAATAACCACCGTAGGCTACGGTTTTTCCATCGCGCTCTAGCGTGTTATATGTGCCAGTAATTCCATTTTCACAGTATTGCTGCAGTCCAGATTTACAGCTTGTGCAGGTGCGGCATGAATCGATATAGACACCGACACCAATTAAATCTCCAACGGCAAACTTCGTGACCGCAATTCCAATTGAACTTACTGTGCCAGCAATTTCATGTCCTGGGACCATGGGGAAGATTGCTGGTCCCCATTCTTGGCGCACTTGGTGGATATCTGAGTGACAGATCCCAGCAAAAGCTATCTGTAAAGCGACATCGTGAGCACCTAACTCTCTTCGATTGATTTCAAATCGGGTAAGTGGTGACGAAGGGCTCATTGCAGCTAACGCGCGCGTGTTCAAATTATTACTCCTTAAAAGGTAGTGGTTGTGATGAAATGTGACCTGCGCGAGATTCTCGTGCAGTAACTTGGCGCATGTGGTGTCGTCGACAGAGAACTTCATATGCTATTTCATCACCTGGATTTACATCTCCGACGACGACCTGCTCTCCTTCGATAACCATAACGCCACCTTGAGTTCGAGCATTGTGCGTTGCGCGTGAGCCGCACCAGCATAAAGCCTCAACTTGTAAGGCGTGGACTCGATCGGCGAGCTCAATCAAACGCCCTGAACCTGGAAAGAGAAGAGTTTGAAAATCAGTCAAAATACCAAATGCGAACACATCGATACCCAGGCCATCGACAATTTTAGCTAACTGCTCTATCTGCACTCTCTCATAGAACTGGGCTTCATCACAGATGATGTAGTCGATTCGATCGCCAGCCGAAAGATGATCGACCACATGTTTGTGCAGATCCATTCCCGGTGTTACCTCAATGGCTGGAGAAGTCAGACCAAGGCGAGAAGAAATGATTCCACTTCCTGCACGATCTTTATTGGTGAAGATCACTCCGCTACGTCCGCGGCTGTGATGGTTATGCGCGGTTTGCAACGCTAGTGTGGATTTACCGCTATCCATTGTTCCGCAATAGTAAATCAACTCAGCCATAGAGATATCTTGCCATATTCCTAACCAAAGAGCCCACTTAGTACCAATGCTGACTCTAAATTGGGAACCAAATGAATCGCCATTGCAACTGAGATGTGTGAGGCATCTCTATAAACAACTATCGAATCCTTTATCGCTGGGCACAAAGAAGTACATAGCCACGGTGTTGGATTAATCACCGTAAATCCAGTGACAATATCAGCGGGAGTTTTTGTCGTGGAATCACAGCGGTCAGCACCTCGCGATGACAAACATGAAGGAATATCTCTTAGCGGATGTGGGGTATCACTAATATAGATAATGTGTGAACTACTTGTTTTGATGGCTCCTAAAAGTTTTCGCTGTCCATCACTCCACCATTTATTTCGATCTGGATATTCGGATGGGGGAGAGTAGTATCCAAAATTGCTCACTATCACTGCGGCAGGATGTAGCGCCTTAATCCTTGCGATTGAATTTTCTCGCCATTTCCTACAAATTGAATTTTTAAACGCGCCTTGGTCAGCTCGTTGTGCATCCACCGACGGACAGGCCGATTTAGTGAGAGAAATCAATTTAATGCGATGTTTCTTAGCAATTTTTTCCAGCGTTGGAAACCATTGGGCTGCATGTGAGTCACCAAAGAGAACGATGGTCGTTGATGAAGTCGTATCTCCGTACGCGCATGGGCCTGATATTGCCTGCGCAAAGAGTACGTGGCAACCATCGCTATAGATAATGGGTTTAGCCATAACTTCGGCCAAATTAAAGGTTTGGGAAGAATTTCCTGGAGTGGAGATAACTGCCGAACCGGAAGTTGCAATTAGAACGCCCACAACAAGTGAAGTGGCGGTGCTTGCAATGGCGGCCAGAAATATTTTTCGTGGTGGAATTTTAAGATGCCGTAGGGGCTCTTCAATAAATCTATTTGTTAAGTCAGCTAATAAAACGGTTACAACAATGCAGACAATCCGTTCGTTAAAATGAAGTGGTCGGCCAATCGCACTGCTTGGTATTACTAGCGCCGGCCAGTGCCAGAGATATAATGGGTATGAAATCTTGCCGAGCCACTGACTGACCCGGTTATTTGATAACCAATTCAAAATTGCTGGCCAGGCCGGGATGCTCGCAATTAATAAGGCGGTTGCCAGTACCGGCAGAGTCGCATTAAAACCCGGAAACGCGGTGTTGTCATCGAATGTAAATGATGCGATGAGAATTGAAGCAATTCCGAGCCAGGGCCAAACGCGGTTCTTAAAGAGATTGGGCGGAATGAATAAGAGCAATGCTCCGATTCCAAGCTCCCACGCACGAGTAGGAAGTGAGTAAAAAGCCCAAATGGGAGAGGTTTGTGTTTGGTAGATTGATAATGCCAGCGAAAAAAAAGTGATGAGCGAAATTCCTAGAATGATTGTCCGTTTACCATATTTGGCGAGCAGAATCATTAACATCGGCCAGATCAAGTAGAACTGTTCTTCTACGGCTAATGACCAGTAGTGAATGAAGGGCGAAGGTGTTGCATTTAGATTTTGATAGTCATTCTGCCACCAAGCAAAAAGATAATTAGAAATATAGGCCGCGGCGGCAAATAAATCCCGACCCAGGGTATTTCGCGTAATAACCGGTAAAACGAACCATGCGACTAACGCCGTTGCAAAAAGTACAAATACAGAGGTGGGTAAAAGCCGTTTAATTCGACGTTGGTAAAAAGCACTCAGATTTAGGCGGCCCGTTGAATCTAACTCGCGGAGAATTAGGCCGGTGATGAGATAACCAGAAATCACATAAAAAATATCGACACCGATAAATCCGCCTGGCACTAAACGTGCGTGATAAAAAGTAACTACTATTGCGGCAAATGCACGTAGCCCTTGAATCTGTAGTACACGCACCTCTACGATACAATCAGCGAGGTAAATTTAATGTCAGGGTACTTCTTTTCCAAGGATTCGCGTCCAGGCAATCCATCTATCTCCAAAAGTGCGACAACATGAGCAACGCTTCCGCCGCTTCTAGTAATTAATTCGATAGCCGCAGAAATGGTTCCGCCCGTAGCTAAGACATCATCGATTAGTAATACCGCGGCCCCTGAAGGGATGGCATCAACGTGCATCTCTAACGTGTCATTTCCGTACTCAAGTCCATAGCTTTCGGAGATAACAGAATGCGGAAGTTTTCCAGATTTGCGGATTGGAATAAATCCCGATCCAAGTTCATAGGCAACGGCCGAAGCAAAGATAAATCCCCGTGCCTCTATTCCGGCGACCAATGTTCTGGGTGGCACAAAGGATGCGAATTTTTTAGTAATTATCGAAAAAGCTTCTCCATCAGCTAATAAGGGAGTGATATCTTGAAAGCGGATACCGGGCTTTGGGTAATTGGGGATTTCACGGATGAGAGCTAAGGCATCCTTAATTTCCATGGAAGTGATTCTAACCTGCGGTTTGCGCAGCTTATAAATTACGACGCAGCACTACCACCGTAACGTCATCGGCGGCATTGCTACCAGCGAGAGTAATGATTGTATCGACTATTTCCTGAGCACTACTGGAGTTTTTCGCGATTTCGGCAACGTTATCTAGCGCATTGAGTGTGCCGTCAAAGAGATCCAACACTCCGTCACTCACACAAATCAAGGTATCGCCATGGTTTAACACAAAGCTATCTTCTTTCCATTCGATACCAACATTGACACCTAAGGGTGGATTAACCGAGGATAGACGTTCAATATCACCATTTAAACGAATCACTATTGTTAGACCGTGGCCTGCATCGACGTAGCGAATCAATCCAGAAGTCATGTTTAATCGTGCATGAAATAAAGTTACAAAACTTCCGGCACTGGTTAAATCAGCCTCTAGTATTGAAGCTGCCGTTTGAATACCTCTGACGATGTCATCGCTGCGTGAACCAGCTCGAAGAACCGCGCGCACGGTCGCGGCGATAATGGCAGCTCCCATACCCTTGCCCATGACATCGGCGAGCGTGAAATCTCCGCCTCCCTTGACGGGATACCAATCATAGAAATCTCCTCCGAGAGTTCTTGCCTGGACACACCCACCCGCTCCATCGTATCCAAAGCTATCTTTGGGCTGCATAGGTATGAACCCCTTTTGAATCTGCGCGGCCCGATTTAATTCATCTTCAATGACCATCTCTTTCTGAACCCACAGCGCTAAATCACGCAACTGGACTTCTTCAGCTTCCGTGAACTTTCTCGGCTTTGGGTCAAATATGCAGAGAGCTCCAACACGTTCTCCGCTGGCAGTTTCAAGTGGATAGCCCGCGTAAAAACGGATATTTGGATCTCCTGTTACGAGCGGATTATTGTGAAAGCGCGAATCCAGGCTGGCATCTGGAACGGTGAAATTTTTGGATTCTCGTATGGTCACATCACAGAAAGCATCACTGCGTGG
The DNA here is from genome assembly GCA_031367265.1 of Actinomycetes bacterium. Taxonomy (GTDB): domain Bacteria; phylum Actinomycetota; class Actinomycetes; order Nanopelagicales; family Nanopelagicaceae; genus Planktophila. Next base: position 2,604 of record JANLPM010000286.1, on the reverse strand, counting down.
TGTCTCTAGAGGTTCAAGTCCAACTTTTGATTTAAACCATTGGCGATCGTGGTCTATTAGTGAAATCGCCGCCGTTTCTACCCCAAAAAGCTGCTTGGCAAGTCTAGTGATGCGATCAAATCTCTCCTCGGGCGGTGTATCGACTATATAGAGGGAATCTAACGCGAACTGTCGTGTGGCTTCATCGCTCATTCTGTGAATTTCCGTGCGATCTGCCATGTGTTCAAATTCCCGTTTCTGTTGTATGTGAAGCTATCCACGAGCGCTTTAATGAGGGGTATACCTCGTCCAGATTCGGCCAACCCATCAGGCATTTTAGTTTCTATTAGTTCTACCTGTGCGATCTTGCCATTGTCGATCAATGTTGCCTCTATTCGTTGATCATGAACATTAATGGTAATTGAACAGGAAATGCCAGTACCGGAATCACCATGTCGAATCACATTAGATGTCAGTTCGACGATCGCTGTCTCAAAACTAAAACGATCGGCATCCATAACTTTAGGTCTATCGACCCACACTTGGTTGAGGAGATTGTGAACCGCGTCAACATCATCAGGCGGACACTCAATGTGCCGAGCGTACGTGTTCAACTCACTCATTAAAGGCAGTCTCAGCATCAGGGTAGAATTTTAAAACACGATCTAGATTAGATAATCAAAGTACCAGTTTTACCTGCTCTGTTGGGGCAGCGATACGTAGATCACCACCAGCCTGCCGCGTCACTTTCAGACCGTTTATTAGAGCACCCAGCCCTGAGGAATCAATGAAATCAACATTAGTGAGATCAATAGAAATTCGGTTATTTCCGGCAGCGACGTGGGAAATAATCAAATCTCGAAGATGTGGTGCATGAACCATATTTAACTTACCTTCCAGGCGTATGACCATCACGCCCTTGCCGAGCCCCTTCGTATGCAATTTCACTGTGAATTTCTCTCTTCTTGGGTAGAGCCTCGAAAACGCACCGCTGGTATGAGAATACTCATGAGTCCGATATCCCACAATACCCACGCTACATTGACCAAAGTACCGATAGGTTCGCTCAGTCCTAAAACAAGTCGAAGAATACCAACAACGGCAGCGAGGAGAAGAACACATATAGTGAAGATTTGATACTTAATTAAAATCCACTGATTTCCACCGTCCTGTCGAATTTTCGGGGTGACGGCAAATCCGAGGGGGTGATGAAAAAATACATTGGCACACGCAGTGGTAGTTGCCTTAATCCAAATAGGAAAAAGTGCCAAGCTGTACTGCTGACCACGCCAGGTAGAAGTTCCTTTACTAACTACAAAAAAGAGCAGTTGGTTAGAAATCATGAAGGGCAAGAAGTGTAGAAAAAAAGAGAGAGCACTCGTCCTCACGGGCAAAATTCCAAAACAGAGGTAGATGATAGGAGCAGCTATATATGCCAGCGCAGCGTAACCACTCAGATAGCTCCACATAGTGGCGAAATACAGTAGGCGTTGAGCAAGGCTTAATCCACGCTGTACAAGTGGGTTCTCGCGCAACATCACCTGCATAGTTCCTTGTGCCCATCGCAAACGTTGCGTGAGCATGCTGCCTAAATCTTCAGGCGCTAACCCGACGGCGAGAATTTCGTGGTGGTACACACTCTTCCAGCCAAGGGCGTGTAAGCGCATTGAGGTAGCCATATCTTCGGTGACCGAAATAATCGCTAAGGGCATAATTGGTTGTGCTTCACCCGAACGATCTGTATTAATTGAGGCGATGAGGGCTGAGACGGCTTGTAGCGCCGCAATGGGTGAGAATTCATGCGACGATAAACGCTGAATTGTCGGGCCAATATCAAAATGAGAATCCCATTCTGCATCGGTGCCCGTGCTTAATTCTCGAATTGCGTCAAGATCGGCTGCTAACAATTGAAGATCATCGGCAACCAGTTCGAGGGAAACAGCATGGATGCGGTTTTGAAGTGTATAGGTAGCACTTGCAATTGGTTCCCCCTTTTTTATCGCAGTACGCGTTTGTGAAAGCGCCACTGAAATTTTTTGAAGCGCCGCATTTACTTGCGAGTTATCTTTATAATCAGGAACTCGTGCCTTCGAGAGAATTCGATTAGCACCTTTGAGTGCGGCAATTACGGTTTGTTCTATCTCTTTCACATAGCGCGTGATACCCAATTGCATGAGAGCCTCACGACGCAAAACTGCATTGGAGCCGCAGAAAAAAGCGGCATTCCATCCGTTTTTCCCTTGCTGAATAGGACCGTAAAAAAGCGGCGCCTGACTTCCTAATGGATCATAAACTGAAACATTTCCAAACCATTGTGGAGTTTGGATTAGTGCGAGCTTTGGATCGGTAAAATAACCCAGCGTATTAGTCAGAATTTCAGGGTGAGGAACTTGATCCGCATCAAGAATCAAAATAAATTCACCGGTTGTGATCATTAAGGCATTGTTTAAGTTCCCGGCTTTCGCGTGGCGCGGCAGGTTTTTCCAGTGATCTCCACGAGAAATATATCCGACACCTAATTTTTCAGCTTCCACCGCCATTTCGGTACGGCCCCCATCATCGAGGATCCATGTTGAAAGCGGATATGCAATAGCAAGGGCTGCAGTTGCAGTATTTATTACCAGC
>JANLPM010000302.1:0-1540 GCA_031367265.1 Actinomycetes bacterium | reverse complement strand
GTTGAAAGATCGGCTTGCAAAACTACTGTCTCGATGCCGTGCGATTTTTGAAGTCCAGCTGCGCGCTCATTAAGGCGTGGTAAATCGCGCGCAACCAACACTATGTTGTAATTGTTAGTCGCGAGTAACCGTGTAAAACTCGCGCCAATTCCAGCAGTTGCTCCAGTAACTAAGGCCCAAGTTCTCATTTTTCTCCTAAATAACCTTTAATTCGCCGATTGCCCCAGCAGGCACATATGGGTGGTGTGGTGCAATGGGGAAAATACGTTGGTACTTTGCGCCTTGAGGTGGACGCGAATCTAGTTCACCTTTATTTGGCCACATGGATAACGCCCGTTCGGCTTGCGCTGTAATAGTAAGCGATGGATTGACTCCGAGGTTAGCGGTAATAGTAGAGCCATCTACGATATGAAGCGTTGGATAGTTATAAACACGGTGATATGGATCTATGACACCATTTTCGGGGCTATCACCAATGACGCATCCACCAACAAAGTGAGCGGTAAACGGCGCATCAACGAGATCACCGATATGCCCACCCGCAAGACCGCCATATTTGTCCGCTATACGCCGCACAACTTCGTTAGCTACCGGAATATACGTGGCATTTGGCTTTAGTGGATTATTCGTGGAAGTTAGGTGCCAGCCAAATAGACCACGTTTACCGCTGACGGTGATGGATGAATCTATATTCTGCATCGTCAACGCAATAACCGTGCGCTGACTCCAGCGGCGAACATTCAAGATCTTTCCGAGAAGAGACGGCCGAGCTAAAAACTGTTTGAGCCAATGTGTTCTTCGCGCTTTCGAATCGTAACCATCGGTCATGATTGTCTGCAGTAAGCCCATAAAATTACTACCTTTACCGTACCTAACTGGTTCAATGTGCGTGTGCTCGTCGGGGGAAAATGATGAAGTAATTGCACTACCAGCACTGAAATCAATATCGATGGTTGGCATCATCGCACCTGTTAACGCTTCACTGTTTGTACGAGAAAGCTGGCCCAGACAGTTAGATAATTTAGGTAGAGATTTGATTTTCATCTTGTGCAGCAATTTCTGAGTGTTATATGTTCCCGCCGCAACAATAACGTGCTCGGCAAAAAATTTTATCGGCCTAGCAAACGGATCATCAGTCTTAACTGCTTGAATTTCCCATGTATCGTCTTCTCTTTGCGAAAAAGATTTAACCGTGGTCATTGGGAAGACAATGGCGCCAGAAGATTCTGCTAACCCTAAATAATTTTTGGGAAGCGTATTTTTAGCATTAAACTTACAGCCCGTCATACATGCACCGCACTGGTGGCAGCCACTTCGATCAGGACCAACTCCACCAAAAAACGGGTCTCGCGCAACAATTCCTTTGCCTTCGCCAAAGTAAATTCCAAGTGGTGCCATTTGGAAAGTGTGTCCAACGCCCATTTCATCGGCGACATCTTTCATGGCTTGATCACTCGGTGAAAAATATGGATTCTCAACCACACCTAACATTCGACGCGCCTGTCCATACCAAGGCTCTAGCTCTGACTTCCAATCGGTG
>JANLPM010000231.1:0-2062 GCA_031367265.1 Actinomycetes bacterium | reverse complement strand
ATAATTGCGGCGGTAATAGCTATTGCAAGAATTGGCAAGCCTTTGCTAATTTGGCGATGTTTAATCGCTTTATCTGAGTCAGCCAGTTCTATCCATTCAGGTTTCTCTCCTGGGTTCATTTGAAGCCCCTTTCGTTGCAGGAAAAATAGCCATTTTCTCTGAGAAGGTTCTGTGAATAAAGAGCTTTGTTGCTGTGTTATCTTAGGCAGTGATGATCATGGCGCGTGGGTATGTAGAGTTAATGAAGCTTCGGGTTGTCGAACTCCTTTTAGTTACCACCTTGCCAGCCATGGTTTTGGCCTCAAAAGGCTTGCCTGCTTTTTCACTGGTAGCAACGACTATCTTTGCCGGCGCACTCTCCGCTGGTAGCGCAAATGCCTTCAATATGGTCATTGAAACCGCGAGCGATAGGTTGATGGCACGTACAGCTCATCGTCCAACTGTGACGGGACTAATTAGCAAAACCAATGCGACAATATTTGCTTCAGTGGTCGGAGTTGCTTCTCTCATTATTTTTTGGATTTTCACTACTCCGCTCGCAACTCTTTTTTCGTTTATTGCGATTGCTTTCTATGTTCTGGTTTATACCGTTGGGTTAAAGCGACGAACTTCCCAAAATATTGTGTGGGGTGGCGCCGCAGGATGTATGCCGGTCTTCATCGGTTGGGCAGCCGTAACTAACTCTCTCTCATGGACGGCGCTCGCCTTCTTTATGGTGATCTTTTTTTGGACACCGCCACACTTTTGGGCGTTAGCAATTAGATACAAAGAGGATTACTCGGCGGCGGGTATTCCTATGCTTCCCGTTGTAGCAACTAAAGCACGCGTCTATCGCCACATGTGGTTGCATACCATTTTGATGATTGTATCCTCTATGTGGTTAATTCTTTCGGCGGCATTACCTGTGTGGTCACTTGTCGCGACGGTGTTGCTGGGTCTGGTTTTTGCCCGCGAACTTTTTGCCTTAAAAGAGAGTTCGACTGACTATGGTAAAACTGCGGGAAAGATTTTTCATTGGTCAATTACCTACTTAAGTCTCTTATCTTTAATACTGGTTGTTGCTCAATTAAGTGCTTGATTTAAATCTTTAATCAAATCACTTGAATGTTCGAGTCCAACTGATAAGCGCAATACCGATGGAGTAATACCCATTTGCGCTTGAACTTCAGGTGTTAGACGTCTATGTGTAGATGTTGAGGGATGAGTAATGAGAGATTTACTATCGCCCAAATTGTTAGAGATATCTATAATGCGCAAGCGGTTCATAAATTCAAATACACTGGTTTGATCACTAACAAATTCAATTCCAATGGTAGTTCCACCTCCACTCATCTGCTTCATAGCAAGCTCGTAGTCTGGATGGGATTTGAGTCCGGGAAAGCGGACAGATTTAATTTCAGAGTGCGCCTCTAGGTATTCCGCGATTGACTGGGCATTGGCTACCATTTGCTCAACCCGCATCTGCATTGTTTCGAGTGATTTGACGAGCACCCACGCATTAAAGGGGCTCAAAGATGGTCCACTATGGCGGGTAAAAGGCATGAGTTTTTCATGTATGTAAGAAGAAGAGCCCAGAACGGCTCCAGCCAGCACTCGACCTTGCCCATCAATATGTTTTGTTGCTGAATACATAACAACGTCAGCGCCAAATTGAAGTGGTTTTTGAAGAACTGGCGAGGCCATGACATTATCGACGATTACGGTAGCACCTACTTTATGCGCCAAATCACTTACCATCGCAATATCAACGATCTCCATTAATGGATTACTTGGAGTCTCAATAAAGACTGCTTTGGTTGGTTTACTCAAGGCTTTTGCCCAAATATCTGGATCATTTCCTTTGACTAACTCAAAAGTTACGCCCCACTTCGGTAAGAATTCCGTGATAACTACGTGGCACGAAGAAAACATTGCCGCCGACGCAACAACGTGGTCGCCCTGTTCAACTAAGCAGGCAATAGATGAAAACATAGCTGACATTCCCGAGCCCGTAGCAACGCAATAATCAGCACCTTCAATGGCGGCTAAGCGTTGCTCAAACATTGCAATCGTTGGGTTATGA
>JANLPM010000164.1:0-1707 GCA_031367265.1 Actinomycetes bacterium | reverse complement strand
AGCGCCGTTGGCTTGATAACTATTGGAGGCAAGTCGAAGACTGTCATGATAGCGATATAGGCAGATGCGCCTGCATGCCCAACAGAAGTGTACAAAATCGCGCCTAGGAGCAAGCATCCCGCAATTATTAATGTATGAGGTTCAAACATGAAGCGTCTTAAACCATTCTAGTGCCAGAGGATTAGCTAGGGCATCTATATTTCGTACTTCACGACCATTAATAATATCGGAAACCGCAAGTTCAACTAATTTATTTGACTTAGTGCGCGGCAGCTCAGGTGCAATCATAATTAAATCTGGCACGTGGCGCGGACTCGCTTTGGAGCGAAGTGCACTTCTTATGGAACTCTCAGTATCTCGAGTGAAATGCATTCCTGTTTTAACCACGACAAATAAAATAACTCGTGTATCTCCCTCCCAATCTTGGGAAACTGCCATTGCCTCGGCAACTTCTGGAAATCCTTCAACCACTCGATAGATTTCTGCCGTACCGATTCGTACACCCTTCGAGTTAAGAGTTGCATCGCTTCGCCCATACAAAATAAATCCACCTGTGCCAGACTTCGACGCAAAATCTCCATGGGTCCATACGCCCGGAAAACCTTCGAAGTAAGCGGCAAGATATTTTTCATTATCAACATCTCCCCAGAAACCAAGTGGCTTTGATGGAAAGGGCACAGTACATACAAGTTCACCCTTTTCATCGATTTCTGCGGGGTTGCCACGTGGATCAAATACATCGACAGCCATTCCCAAGCAAGCCCCTTGAAGTTCGCCGCGAAAAACGGGTTGAGTTGGCACACCAGCAAGAAAACAGCCACAGATATCCGTGCCACCCGACATAGAAGCTAAATGCACATCGCGCTTAATAGATTGATAGACATAATCAAAGCTTTCGGGAGAGAGCACCGATCCTGTCGATGCAATCACCTTGAGGTTTGCCAAAACATGGCTCTGGCTTGGTACGAGTCCCTCTTTATGGATGGAGTCAATGTATTTAGCAGACAACCCTATGAAATCTAATTTTTCATGCTCGGCGATATCAAAGAGTCGAGTTGGAGTTGGATGCACCGGTGCACCATCAAATAGAACAATGGTCGCGCCTCGACCTAGGGCAATAACCAACCAATTCCACATCATCCACCCGCAGGTGGTGTAGAAAAAAACGCATTGTCCAGATTTCATTTCAAATTGATAAAGTTGCTCGGCCGAAGCTTTTAGCAAAACTCCAGCCCCGCTATGAATTATACATTTGGGCTTGCCCGTTGTACCGGATGAAAAAAGAACAAAGCCTGGATGTTCGAAGGCCAACTTAGCGAAATCAAGTGGTGACCCAATAAATGGAGAAATCCACGATTGGAATCCACTGATTGTAATCGTCGCACTAAGGCTCGGGAGAAATGATTCTATTTCGGCGATTTTAGAACTGCAGTCAAAAGTTTTTCCGTTATATTCATACGAATCGGCAACTAGTAAAAGTTTAGGTTCAATCTGGCCAAATCGATCATGCACGGCGCTTGGGGCAAAATCTGGTGATGCCGTTGACACTATCGCTCCGATGCTTAATGCTCCGAGAGCGTAGATGACCGTCTCTGCCACGTTTGGAACCCAGGCAACGACGCGGTCACCTTTTATTACTCCTGCGGCTTTCATCGCCGCCGTAGTGGCGCCAACTTGGGAACGCAACTGCCTCCAAGTTAATTCACG
>JANLPM010000142.1:0-2193 GCA_031367265.1 Actinomycetes bacterium | reverse complement strand
CATTGGTCGAGCTCTCAGAGTTCGTTAAGTCATTTGAAACTGAGTTCGACGTTACAGCAGCAGCACCAGTTGCAGCTGCAGCAGGTGGCGCAGCTGCCGGAGAAGCAGAGGCAGCACAGGATGAGTTCTCTGTCATCCTTGAATCAGCTGGCTCAGCAAAGATTGCAGTAATCAAGGAAGTCCGTGGACTTAATTCGAGCCTTGGCTTGAAAGAGGCCAAGGATCTAGTTGATGCCTGCCCAACTGTTCTTCTTGAGAAGGTCAACAAGGAGACAGCGGATAAAGCAAAGGCAGCCTTAGAGGCAGCTGGCGCAACTGTCACAGTCAAGTAATTTCGTCAGAAAACCCCGTTTGGCATTGAGCTAAGCGGGGTTTTTCTATCTCCGAAAGGTTGGAATTACCCAAATTATCCCATTTTCGGGGAAAAGTGCTATGAAATGTATAATTTATATACTTTTTGTTGTATTATTTACTCATGGTTTCCCCGCTCGCAAGTCTCAATAGCGGTGTGATGCGTCCGCGCGATGCGGCATCGTTCTATACCCAGCCCGCACATCAGTTTAAGTACTGGGAGAAAGAGGGTGTTCTGCTCAAAGTGGCACATGGTTATTACGCCCACATCCCGGAGGCCAAGCGTGGCCGAGATTGGCGACCAGAGATCGAAGCCCTCGCCCTTGCATTGGGCCAAGCTGACTACGGAATACATGGTGCAGTGCTGATGCACGTTTCTGCTGCAAGGATTCATGGTGCAATTCCACGAGCACTTGCAGTGGCAGTAGTTGCTATTCCAAAGCGGCGCCCCGAATTGAAAACAAATTACGGTCGCATTATTTTCGTGCAGAGAAACGTTGAGACGATTAAGCGAGTGCGAATTGAAACCGAACTTGCTACTGGTTGGTGCGCCAGCATAGAACAAACGGCGTTGGATTTGGCTAATCGCCCAAATCTCATTGCAGGGCTATCAACAATCAGTCAAGATGCTGCGTGCAACTTATTTTTCCGAAGCCGCAGAGAAAAACTAAATGCATTGTTAGAGGGGCAACGTATGGGTAGTGCGTATATGCGCTTAAGAAAGTGGACAAAGAATGCTTGATTTTAACGAAGCCGAAAAAGTACGAAAATTATTCAATTCAAATGAAGCTCAGGTAAATCGCGATCATGCAATTAGTTATATTTTGTCAGCACTCCAGAATGTTAGTTCATCAATGGTTTTCTTCGGTGGAACGGCACTTGCTCGGACTCACCTAAGGCGTGGAAGACTGTCAGAGGACATTGATCTTTACACGTCCACTCGGCAAAAATTGTGTCTGGAAATTGATGATCTCCCAAATATGATTGAACAGGAATTTCCGCAAGCGACATGGGAAAAATTACCTTCGAGTACTTCTGATGTTCAAAGTTGTCTTCTTGTATGTAATTCAACCATCCAAATAGAAGTACAGGCTATTTCAAGTCAGCTGCGAGGGTGGAATTTTATTCCAGTAGAAACTGTGCAGATTTATCAACGGTATACGGATATCCCGCCAACTAGTCTCAAAGTTCCAACGCTGGACGGATTTTGCGCAATGAAGTTGACTGCTTGGTTTGATAGAGGCGCGTCGAGAGATCTCTTCGACTTGGAGGGGCTAACACATCTGAGACCCATATCAGAGGATACAAAGGCATTGGTGACTGAATTATTGGGTCTAAGGCTCACACGCAGAATGTTGGATCGAAAAATCGACGGCGTATGGCAAGATGATCTTGCCCATCAAACAAAGCTAGAAATTACCGAGGGGCAGGCTTTGGCCCGAGTTTTGGAGTGGTGGGGGGAGTGAACTGGGAAAGGGAGGAGCTTTCTCTCCCCAAGAGGATGGAAAGCCGCAGACAAATCCCGCCTTTAGATGTATAAGCATTGGGTTGGACAGGGGTGGGGTGGGGGCGATATTCTTCACCTTCGCAGAAAAAACTTACGGTCAGGGCATATAGCGGCTGAGACCTAATAGTTGTGCGTTCCCGCATTATTGTCTGGAAGGACATCTCTTGGCCGCGTCTAAAAAAATATCAGTTGCTCCTCGCCGAATTTCATTCGCAAAGATCCGTGAACCTCTCGAAGTCCCAAACTTATTAGCGCTGCAAGTTGAAAGTGTTGATTGGTTATTGGGTAACGATGCATGGCGCTCTCGAATCTCAGCCGTTGATTCTTTGAATCGC
>JANLPM010000132.1:0-2794 GCA_031367265.1 Actinomycetes bacterium | reverse complement strand
CAGCCTCTGTAACTGCGATTTTTAACGCTACCTCTAACTCAGCATCGTGGCTTACTGTAGGTAATCTACCTGCACAATATTTCTCGAGCATTGCCGCAGAGCGAGATGCCAAATTTCCAAAGTCATTTGCAAGTTCAGAGGTATACCTCGCAGACATGTCTTCCCAAGAAAAAGAGCCATCACTACCAAATGGAATCGCGCGCAAGAAATAATATCGAAATGCGTCGACCCCGAAGTGATCGGTAATCTCTTTTGGCGCAATTCCAGTTAACTTGCTTTTGCTCATTTTTTCGCCACCGACTAATAACCAGCCATGTGCAAATACTTTTTTCGGCACCTCTAAACCTGCCGCCATTAACATCGCGGGCCAGATGACTGCATGAAAGCGCAAAATATCTTTTCCAACTAAATGCACATCGGCCGGCCAAGTAGCGGCAAACTTACGACCTCCTTCACTGCCAGGTGCATCAGTAAGACCAACGGCAGTTGCATAATTGAGAAGGGCGTCAAACCAGACATAAACAACTTGGTCAATATCCCAAGGAACCGGAATTCCCCAGTCAAATGTCGAGCGCGAAATGGAGAGGTCTAAGACATCACCCTCAAGAAATGAGATTACTTCGTTTCGGGCACTCGCAGGCGCGCATGCTTCTGGATTATTGCGATAGTGCAAAAGAAGTTGATCTCTAAAGGCCGAGAGCTTAAAGAACCACTTATTTTCATTGACTATTTCAACTGGTTTGCTATGTATGGGACAGCACTTTTGCCCGTCAATTTCAATGAGATCTCCTGCGAGCTTAAATTCTTCACAGCCGATGCAGTAGAGGCCTTCATACTTTCCCGCATAAATGTAACCCAAGTCCTTTAGGGTTTGCAAAAAACTTTGGACACGAACAGTGTGGCGTAGCTCGGTAGTCCGGATGAAATCATCATTTGAAATATTTAATTCTTTCCAGTTTGGCGTCCAAGCTTCCTTCACCAAACGATCGACCCAAGCCTGCGGCGTCGTTGCATTTTCTTGGGCTGCGCGCATAATTTTCTGTCCGTGCTCATCAGTGCCCGTTAAAAACCAGACCAACTCACCTTTTTGGCGGTGCCAACGAGCTAATACGTCACCGGCAATCGTCGTGTATGCGTGACCAATATGAGGAGCATCGTTGACGTAATAAATCGGCGTCGTTACGTAAAAAGTTTTAGTCACGTGCTCATCTTATTCGCATCAACTACGGCGGCATAAACAAGGCGCTTGGCAATGCCTAATTCTTGCGCCACTGATGCAATCGCCCCCTTTCGATCCATTCCAGCTTTCTCAAATTCATGCACGCGCGCAACCATCTCACTCGCATTCATTTCTGCAGAGTCAATAGATGCACCTTGGATTACGAGAGTAATTTCGCCAAGAACTTCATGGGCATCCGCCCATTCTGAGAGCTCGCTTAAATCACCTCTAATCACCTCTTCATATCGCTTAGTCATTTCACGACAGATTGCACCTTGGCGCTTGGCCCCGAAAACAGCAACTGCATCGCCTAAAGCATCTCCTAAGCGGTGCGGGGCTTCAAAGAAAACCATCGTGCGCTCTTCATGGCGCAGTTTTTCAAAACATGTTCGCCTTGCACCCGAAGCCCGCGGCGGAAAGCCTTCAAAAGTGAAACGATCTGTCGGCAAACCGGATAATGCAACTGCCATCGTGACCGCACTTGGACCGGGAATAACCCTGACTTCAATGCCAAGCTTTATTGCCTCTCTCATTAAACGAAAACCGGGGTCACTAATAGTCGGCATTCCCGCATCAGAAACGACTAAAACCGTAGCGCCCCTTTGGAGTTCATCTAATAGTTCACGAGTTCGTGCCTCTTCGTTGCCTTCAAAAAAAGATAAAACACGACCAGTGAAAATCGTCTCAATATCAGAACATAGGCGGTGGAATCTTCGCGAATCCTCGGCAGCAATTACCGCTGCGCTCTCGATGGCAGCTTTCAGACGCGCGCTCGCATCGCCGGGGTTACCGAGTGGGGTTGCCGCCAAGATCAGAGCCATGAGCTCATCATCTCAGTATTTCTAACCATATAAACACCTACGATTACACATATGATCGCCGCCTTTACCCCCATCCTCATCGCGATCGCTTCATTGGCAGTTAGATTATTCAATCTAGCGACCCCAAAAGGCTTTGTTTTTGACGAGGTTTATTATGTTGATGGTGCACGCGACTTTTTGAAATACGGCGTTGAAGTCTCAGGTAACAAACCCGAGTTCATAGTGCACCCTCCAATGGGAAAATGGCTCATTGCATCTGGCATTAAAATTTTTGGTGACAATGAGTTTGGATGGCGAATTGCATGTGCAGTTTTCGGAACTCTTCTAATTCTTCTTTTTGCCCGTTTAGTGCACGTACTCTTTTTTTCACCATTACTTACTGCAATTGCGGCAGCGTTAATGGCAATGGATGGACTTGTACTTGTTCACTCGCGCACAGCACTCCTAGATCTATTCCTGACATTTTTTGTTTTGCTTGCGGTGTATTTGTGGCATCGCCACCGACACTGGTATGCAGCCGTTGCAATTGGCTTAGCGATGGCAACAAAATGGAGCGCGCTCTACTTTTTGATTTTGATGGCATTAGTGTCGCTGTATCGAATCTTTTTCTCTTTTTCCGGGCGAGGGATTTTAAAACCTACTCTCATTAAATTGTTGCAGTATGGAGTCGTTGCTAAAGGGGTATACACAGCTACATGGACTTGCTGGTTTTTAACTCCGCGCGGCTGGGATAGACAATGGTCACACAATATTT